>JANLTF010000410.1:0-9099 GCA_031362825.1 Acidobacteriota bacterium
CATAGCCCTTGACACCGATCATCTCAGGATGGTCCGCGCTGCCGATGATGACGACGTGTCGGTTTTCGTCTGCTGCCCTCGAAGCCAATTTCTGCACACGCGTGACAAACGGGCATGTTGCGTCAACGACCTTTTCAGCCAATTCTTCTAGTGCTTTTTGCACCTCGGGTGTGACGCCGTGGGCTCGGATGACCGCAGTTTCGCCGCGGCCGATCTCTGATGGATCTTTGATAGTGGTGACGCCTTCATGTGCGAGACGCTGCATTTCCTGTTCATTATGGATGAGCGGACCAAGGGCACGAACGGTGTCGCCTTCGCCGATGGCCTCTTCGACCATCTCGACCGCGCGTTCGACGCCAAAGCAAAAACCGTATTCATTCGCCAGTAAAACTTGCATTTGTATCAATAACTGCCTTATGGTCTATATGCCCCAAACGATTATTTTAGCAAATGGACAGCCGAAACCAAACTTATTCCAGACAGTGCCGATTTCTGGATGAAACATATTTTATCACGGTGTACGATGCGTTCATCGCCGCGTTTGGCGATTATGTGATCCCTTTCGACCTCAGCGAACAACAATTTCGCAACCACATCGCACTCAACGCCGTCGAGCTAAAGTCGTCCGTCGGAATGATCGATAGCGAAAAGCTGGTCGCATTTACGCTGAACGGATTTGGGCTGTGGAACGGACGGCGGACCGTTTACGATGCAGGCACGGGTGTCCTCCCGGAGTTTAGACGGCGGGGCCTGGGAATTGCAATGTTCGACGTGATGATCCCGATATTTAAGGATCGGGGCTACGAGCAATACCTGCTCGAGGTCATAACGAACAACAAAAACGCCGTCTCGATGTACGAGAAGCTGGGTTTTGGCAAGACCCGCACGCTGTCGCTACTCGAACTTGCGGGCGAAGTAAATTTTGGCCCTGACGCGATGATCGCCATCGAACTTCGCGACATCGACCATCCTGATTGGGAATTGCTACAGACATTTTGGGACGGCGAACCGTCGTGGCAAAACTCGGTCTCGGCGATCGAACGCAGCCGTCTGAACAAGCGGTTTGTAGGAGCGTTTCACGAGGGCGACTGCCTCGGATACATCGTCTATTCCGCCAGTAACGGCCGTATTGCCCAAATAGCCGTTGACCCCAACTACCGCGGACTTGGGATCGGTTCGCTCTTATTGAAAAAACTTCTGGCCGAACACAACGGCGACACAGCACCGCAGGTTGTCAACATCGACCGCTCTATCCACGAAGCCATGACCTTTTTCGAAAACCGCGGATTTAAGACAAAGCTAAGCCAATTTGAAATGATCAGGGCAATCTAACTACCGAACTGGCTCGCGTAAAATAGTCTCAGCAGCGGCATCTGCTATCGCTGCCGCGGCGGGGTTTGATTCGCGGAGGTTTCCGAGCTGGCGAAGGGCTTCGCCTGTGCGAGCCAATAGGCGGACGAGGTC
This sequence comes from Acidobacteriota bacterium, assembly GCA_031362825.1. Taxonomy (GTDB): domain Bacteria; phylum Acidobacteriota; class Blastocatellia; order Pyrinomonadales; family Pyrinomonadaceae; genus OLB17. Next base: position 1,465 of record JANLTF010000410.1, read on the forward strand.
GCCGGGTTCGGCTTTGGTGCGGCCGACGAGGTCGTCCCATTCGCGGCCCGCGGCCCATTTTTCGGCGGCAGCGGCGGCTGAGTAATTTAGTTCTTCGACCGGATCGACCCCGTTTTTCCATTCGACATTGGCGACAGAGACAACAACGGAACCGAGATCGTCGAGCAGGTCGTTCGTTTTTCGCGTCGTGCGGAGTTCGCCGTAGCTGCGGTCGTCGTCCGATGCGACCGACGCCATTAATGCCGCAGCTTCGGAGATCGATAGATCGTCAAAAATACCGGCACGCAATGCCTCACCGACCAACAGCGGCCGGTCGATCCGCAGATCGGCGAGCCATTTGCCGTTTTCTAACACCTTTTCAGCTTCAAAATCTATATATTCGAAATGATCAAGCACACGTGCCCGGTTTTCGAAAGGGGCCCAAATGCGGTTGCTGAGCATTTCGGCACCATTGTCGTGGCGGTCGTCGGCGATCGCACGTCGGCTCTCGCGAAATGCAAAACTCTTCTCCGCGATCTCGCGAACCTGCTCAAAATTACCGTACGCGTCCAGCAGATTTAGCAAACTCGTGTACGTCGCCTTGAACTGGCTCTCAAGTGGATCGGGCTTTGACGAGAGTAGTTCGGCGATCTTGCGCGGGTTTTGGTACGGACTCGGAACGAGGACAACAAAGCCGACATTATCACGCCCACGACGGCCGGCACGTCCTGTCATCTGCTGTAATTCGCTCGCCGTCAGCGAACGCCAGCCGTCGTTTCCGCGTGCATCGGCATTGCTGATAACTACGGTTCTTGCCGGAAAATCAACGCCCGCAGCAACCGTCGAGGTAGCAAAAATTGCGTTGAGCAGCCCCGAAGACATCATCTTTTCGACCAGCAGTTTCCAGGCCGGAATATGTCCCGCGTGATGTGCGGCAACGCCGGAGTAGACGATCAGTTTGCGGTGTTTGTGGTCGCTGATCTCAGGATATTCCGCTTCAAATTTCTCAAACACCTCACGCCGCAGCGTCTGCCGCTCGGTATTGAATTCCTGCGAACGGTCAGGCCCGATATCCTGTGCCGCCTCGTCGCATTTCCGCCGCGTTGGCAAAAATACGATCGCCGGCAGCAGATCAAATCGCTTCAGCTCATTGATCATCTTCGGCGGCGGAATTTCAAGTTTTCGCTGATCCATCTCGGATAAGTATAGCCGTATAGAAAGGATTTAAGAATTTGCGACATCTTCTTTGTGCCCAAAGTGTCTTCCCTCCGTGCCTCCGTGATAAATTCTTAAGCGTCTAGGAAATAATCACAGAGGCACGAAGTGAAGACTCAAAGGGCACAGAGGAACAGCGACCCTTCGTCATTTTTGCTATAATTCTGTTGCCCAAACCGATTCTACCGATATGATCAACGGCAAAAATATAATCGTCGTGATGCCGGCATACAACGCCGCCAAAACGCTCGCCAAGACGGTCGCCGAGATCGACCGCGAATTGGTTGACGAGATAATTGTCGTTGATGACGGCAGCTCGGACGAAACTGTCGCGACCGCCAGCGAGATCGGCCTTGTAGTCTTTCGACACGACGCGAATTTCGGATACGGCCGCAATCAAAAGACGTGCTATGCCGAGGCCCTTGCCCGTGGTGCGGACATCGTCGTGATGGTGCATCCCGACTATCAATATTCGCCAAAACTTATAGTCCCGATGGCATCAATGATCGCCTACGGCGACTACGACGCTGTTATAGGCTCGCGGATCTTGGGCATCGGTGCGATCGAGGGTGGAATGCCGCGTTACAAATACGTCGCCAACCGCTTTCTAACACTGTTCCAGAACATCCTTATCGGCTATAAGCTTTCCGAGTATCACACCGGCTTTCGTGCCTTCAGCCGCGAAGTTCTTGAGGCTCTGCCGCTAGGTACGAATTCGGACGACTTCGTTTTCGATAACCAAATGCTCGCTCAAGCGGTTTACTTTGGTTTTCGCATCGGCGAACTGTCTTGCCCGACGCGTTACACGGCCGAATCGTCGTCGATCAATTTTTCGCGAAGCGTAAAATACGGCCTCGGCGTCCTATCGACTTCGCTTAGCTTTAGAATGAGCAAGATGAAAATGACGAAACCGCTCATTTTCCGCGAACAGGCCGAAAACGCTTTGCCTGCATATTACCAAGAGATCGAACGGCTTGATCAGAAAAAAGCTGACGTATGACCGACGCACACGCGACGTTTTTCGACCGCAACCGAAGCATCGTCGTGATGCTCGCGCTTGCCGTTTTGGTGACGATCATCTACGCAGCGACAGTCGGATTTGATTTCATCAATCTTGACGACGATCTCTATATAACAAACAACGGAGCCGTTCGCGGCGGCCTCTCTTTGGGTTTGGTAAAATGGGCATTCACCGAATTCTATGCCGCCAACTGGCATCCGATAACATGGCTCTCACACGGCCTCGATGTTAGCCTTTTTGGTGTCGAAGCTGGCGGGGCACACGCCGTCAATGTCATCTTTCACGCCGCAAATTCGATCCTGCTTTTTTATTTGATTCGCCTCTTGAGCGGCCGATTTTGGGAAAGTGCTGCGGTCGCTGCGATCTTTGCCGTGCATCCGGCTCACGTCGAATCCGTGGCGTGGATCGCCGAGCGAAAGGACGTCCTATCGACACTCTTTTGGCTGCTCTCGACGTTGTTTTACGTCAGATTTGTTCGTGATTCCGCTAATCGAAACCTATATTTCGCGTCTCTAATTCTCTTCGCTGTCGGACTTGCCGCCAAGCCGATGCTCGTCACGCTACCGTTCACACTGCTGCTGCTCGACTATTGGCAGCTCGCGCGAATTGAGGAATTGACGGCAAAAGCGATCTGGCCGCTCGTCCGCGAAAAACTACCATTCTTCGCCCTTGCTGCTGCCTCGTCGGTCGTCACGGTCTTTGCCCAGCAGGCCGGCGGAGCGATCCAATCAACGACGATAATTCCGTTTACCGCCCGCCTCGCAAACGCCGCAGTCGCCTACGCGAAATACGTCGCGATGATCTTCTATCCGGCCAACCTCGGTGCATGGTATCCGTTCGACGCAAATTTAGACGCCTTGACGATCGCGGTTTCGGTAGCGACGATCGTGGGAATTTCGGCTGTGTGCATTTGGCAAATCCGGACGCGCAAGTACCTTTTCGTGGGGTGGTTCTTCTTTCTCGGAACGCTCGTGCCAGTGATCGGCATTTTACAGGTCGGCCGTCAGGCGATGGCGGACCGGTATACATACGTGCCATACATCGGGCTTTCGATCGCAATCGTCTGGCTCGCCTCCGACGTGCTCAACAGGCTAAAATTTCCGGTTCAGGCAGTTGCTGCGATCTGTGGAATCGTCATTCTCGCTCTTTCGACCGTCGCTTTCAAACAGGTTTCGTTTTGGAAAAATACTGAAACGATCTCGCTGCGGACACTCGCTGTCACGCAGAATAACTACCTGATCGAGAGCAATTACTGCAACTATCTCGAACGCCTCAATCGTCTCGACGAAGCGGCCGCCCAGTGTCGTTCTGCAATCGAACACGACCCGACGCTGGTCGAAGCGTGGAACAATCTCGGCACCGTCCAGATGAAGCAGAACAAATGGGACGAAGCCCGTGCGAGTTTCGAAAAGACGATCAAACTGGCACCCGAGTATTCGCTCGCATACGGCAACCTCGCAAAGGTTGAGACAAATGCCCAAAATGTGGCAAAGGCAGTAGAATATTTGAATAGAGCCATCGCGGTCGACAAGGCGGGCTTCTTCGACGCCAAGCGCCGGGCAGAGGCGTATTCGAGCCTCGCAGCAACCGCAATGAAGCTGCAAAAATACGACGTGGCCGCCGAAGCCTACAAGAATGCAATTGAGGCCGCACCACAGGACACGGAGCTCAGCCGCAATCTAGCCGCGGCGTATCGTTCGCTTGGATGGGCGAACGAGGCCGTCCCGATCTTGCTCGATGTGATAAAGCGGAATCCGAATTCGGCCGAGGCATACAACACGCTCGGGATTATTTACGCCGAACAAAATCGCAAACCTGAGGCGATCCAACAGTTTCAACGGGCACTGCAGATAAACCCGAATTTTACACAGGCAAAGTCCAATTTACAAAAGGCATCGGAATAGGAGACCGAAATGAAAAATATCGACAGACGTGAATTCCTAGGAGCGGCGGCGGTTGCCGGAGCAGCGTTTTTGAGTATTCCGCGAACTGCGTTTGCGGCGGCATATGTGCCTCTTGAGGAAGCAACGGTCGCGAGTCTGCACGCGGCGATGACATCAGGCCAGACTACGGCAAAAAAGATCACGCAAGGCTATCTCGCACGCATTGCAAAGATCGACAAGAGTATTAATTCGATCATTGAACTAAACCCGGACGCACTCACCATCGCTGAGCAAATGGATCGGGAAAGGAAAACGGGCAAGGTCCGTGGCCCGCTCCACGGCATTCCCGTTGTCATAAAGGACAACATCGACACCGCCGATAAAATGAAGACAACAGCCGGCAGCCTTGCTCTTGCCGACGCACCGACACCTGCGAAAGACGCGTTTATCGTATCGAGACTAAGGGAGGCCGGAGCAGTTTTGATAGGCAAAACCAACCTTTCCGAATGGGCAAATTTCCGCGATAACGATTCGATCAGCGGCTGGTCGGGCCGGGGTGGGCAAACACGAAATCCGTACATTCTGGATCGCAATCCTTGCGGCTCGTCGTCAGGAACCGGAGCCGCGATCGCCGCCAGCCTCGCAACTATTGGCGTCGGCACCGAGACCGATGGATCCATACTTTGCCCGTCGTCGATCTGCGGCCTCGTCGGCCTAAAACCTACGATCGGCCTGGTCTCACGCTCGGGTATTATTCCGATCGCCGCCTCTCAGGACACTGCCGGGCCCATGACAAGGACCGTGACGGACACCGCTGTTCTCATGAACATCTTGGATTTTCTCGATGGCGAGGATCCCGCGATGAAAGGTAAACGCGAGAAGGTCGATTACACGATCTTTCTAAAAGCCGACGGTCTGCGTGGGTCCCGAATAGGCGTCGCCCGCGATTATTGGGGCAAAAACGCCGTCGTCGATGCGATCACCGATGCGGCTCTCGAATCGATGAAAAAAGCCGGTGCAGAGTTGATCGACATCAAGTTTCCGGACCTGCAAAAATTTGGTGGTGCTGAGTTTTTGGTGCTTCAATACGAGTTTAAGGATGGCCTCGAAAAGTATCTGAAACAGCGAGGTTCGAAGCATAAAACGCTCAACGATCTGATCAAATTTAACAGTGACAACGCAGCGCGCGAGATGCCGTATTTCAAACAACCTATCTTCGAATCGTCGGCAAAACTGGGCGATCTCAACTCAAAGGAATACCTCGACGCCGTCGAAACTTGCCGCAAATATGCTCGAGAACTCGGCATCGACAAAGCCGTGAACGACAACAAACTCGACGCCATCGTAGCCCCGTCAAATGCCCCAACCTGGATGATCGATACCGTAAACGGCGATTGCGGCAGCGGTTATGTCGGTAGCTCGGGGCTCGCGGCGGTCGCAGGCTATCCGAACATCACTGTGCCGGCCGGTTTTGCCAAAGAGCTCCCGATAGGCATCTCATTTTTTAGCAAAGCGTTTACCGAAGGTACGTTGATCAAGCTAGCGTATTCATTTGAGCAGGCGACAAAAGCTCGACGAGCGCCAAAATATTTGCCTACTTACATTTAGAACGGAGATATTTACTGTTGGCGGTTTCGCGGTGCCAGTCTTAGGCAGCGGTAAGCCGGGCGTGCAGACGTTGCAAACCGCCGAGCAGCAGATTTTCATCTACTGCGTTGATTTGAGTCGTATTTCTTTCGATCAGAGCCGCAAAACCGCCGGTGGCGATGACGTGAGCGTCATCACCCATTTCTGTTTTGATCTTGGCCAAGAGCGACTCGACAAGGCCGAAATAGCCGTAAACTATGCCCGACTGTATCGATGCGACGGTCGTATTTTGGATCACCGCGTCTGGTTTTTCGATAGCGACCTCAGGCAGTTTTGACGTCGTGAGTTTCAAGGCAGCCGCCAGCGTATTCATTCCCGGAGCGATCAGGCCGCCGATAAGCACGTGGTATTTGTTGACGTAGTCGATCGTCAGAGCGGTTCCGAAACTGCAGACAATCACCGGCACACCGTATTTCTCAACCGCGGCGAATGTGTTTACCAAACGGTCGCTTCCGGCATCTTCCAACGGCTCGTATTTGATCGTGAGTCCAAGATCACAGTCATTTGCCACAAACAACGGAGCAACGCCAAATGACTTATTTATAAACTCACGCATCGCCGCATCAACCTCAGGCACAACCGAACTGACGATCGCCGCCGAGATCTCATGCGTCACGCGACTCCCAACGACCTTCGTCAGGCCGGCAGCGGAGATGTCACGAATTGTCGGAACTGATAATTTCGCAATGAGGCTTTCGCCGTCATAGACGCCGAATTTGACGTTGGTGTTTCCGATGTCAACGGCTAAGAGCATCTTGTTGGTACCACCTGCGGAGCGGGTGGTTGAAGCCAAGTTTGTGCGACCACCCGCTACCGCAGGTGGTTCTGACTAGCCCTGAAGGGGCAGTCCATCATAAACCACATTCCAACCGTTCTTGCGGCTGGTCCGAAGGCTTTTAGTGAACCATTCAACGGCCGCTCCGGCGTCGTCGTAGATCTGGACGGCAGGGCGGTCTTCGCGCGGATCGACGCGGCAGATGGCTGCGCCGACGGCTGCGGTTTTGATGCACAGGAGTGCGATCATATTGTCCTTTTGCATGACGGCCGTGCGGACATTGACGCCGTCAAGTTCGTCGTCAAACTCGTCAAATTCGGCGAGGTCTTCGTCGAACTCGTCGTCAAAATCAAAATCGGTTTCGTAATCAAATTCGTTGCTCATAATGCGTTACTACAAACTACACGCTGCGGCCGAAAAATTCAATTCGTACTTTACCTCGGCGTGGTTTTTTGCGAGCATTTCCTCAGCGACGCGGTTGCCGGTTCGGCGGTCGACCAGCTCACGCCAGATCTCGTTCTCGCGATAATTCTTGCCGTCTTCATGCAAAAACCTATGGTTTTTCTCGAACACATGATATGCAAACTGCGGCTCGCTGCTCGCATAGACCGCTCCTTTGAGATGGTCGTTCGTGATCCATAGCTTAATCTGAAACGTTAGATCGGTTGGATTATAAAACCTGAGATCAATGTAGTTATAAAAAACGCCCGCACCACTACCGAACGGCAACACGCGGTTCTCGTCCGGAAACGGGTCAAAGCTGTGATGATGCCTTTCGGCGATCTCCAGCGGCGTGTGAAGCGCCATCCAATACAGCAGATTTGCAAGCTGACACAGCCCGCCGCCGACTCCGCGAACGACCTCGCCCCGCGAAAGCTGCATGCCTTCGCAATAACCTTTTTCGCCCGTCGCCTCGCCCAATTGCCGCCAAAATGAGAACGTCTGCCCCGGCTTGATCAGAATTCCGTCGATCGTCGGACAAGCGATCTTGAGATTTTCGACTTTGTTCTCCTGCAATTGCGGATCGGAATTTCCGAGCTTTCGCCTAAGCAAAGATTGATGTTTCTTACAAGTAAAAGGCAACGTCTCGCCGCCTACCTCAGACGCAAATCGCC
>JANLTF010000444.1:0-3961 GCA_031362825.1 Acidobacteriota bacterium
CCGGATTTAGGCGATGGATCTCGTCGATGAATAGCACGTCGCCTTCTTCGAGATTGGTGAGGATCGCAGCGAGGTCTCCCGCTTTCTCGATGATCGGGCCAGCCGTTGATTTGAGCGACGCACCCATTTCGTTGGCGACGATGTTGGAAAGCGTCGTCTTGCCAACGCCCGGCGGGCCGGTGAGCAAGATGTGATCAAGAGCCTCGCGGCGTTTGAGTGCGGCCTTCATAAAGACGCGCAAATTTTCCTTTACCTTTTGCTGACCGATATATTCGCTAAGCTGCGTCGGGCGCAAACTCGCGTCGAACTGAGTTTCTTCAGCCGAAATATCTTCGTTCCTAATATTGATTGCCGCTACATTTGTCATTATCAATAATTACGCAAGATTTTACCGCAGATGACGCAGAAGACGCAGATACAAAAGCCAAAATATAGAAAATTTGATCCGCGTCATCTGCCTCATCTGCGGTTAATACCCGTCAAAATAAGAGGCCTTTATTCCAGAGAGCCAAAATGTCCATCGAAAATGCAACTGCACAGTGCAGCACCAGCCCCAACCAAATGCTTCCGTTTTTGTAACTGATCCAACCAAGAAATATCCCGGCGAAGATCGCCGCGAAAGTCTCGGGCATCGGTTTCTGAAAATGGATCATGCAATACGGCACCATCATCGCGAAGATCGAATAGAAACCAAGCGAAGGTTTGAGGCTGTGAACCAAAAAACCGCGAAAGAAAAATTCGAGGCCGAAAAACTGGAGAAAATAGACGAGTTCCCAGATCAGCAATGTCGAACTCAAGTACGGATCGCCATTGTAAACTCTCAGAAACGGATACTTTGCCGCGAAGCTTCCCGTCAGCGACATCAAATAGACCAACGGCAGCATGATCGCAATACATACTGCGAGCAGCTTGAAAAAACCGTTCTCGATCGACAAAGCGAGGCCGATCTCGCTCAGTTTTCTTTTTTGGACAAATCTGACGAACAATGCGGGAATGACAAAGTAAAACGTGACCGAGACGAAGACCCACCAGACAAGGCCGTAGAGATTGTTGTTTGTCGGATCTGCTGCCTCGACGCCGATACTGGCAAATCGTGTGTTCGACAAGATCGCAGCCAGATACTTCGGGTCCTTGAGGTAGGTAATGCACGTCAAGCCAACGGCGGCATAGACAAGAGCGAAAACGGCACGCCGGTCGAGCGGCGCGATGTCGTCGCGGAGTTGTCGTGCGATTTCAAGCATCCGCGTGTTATTTTGCGAGCACCTGCAGCGAGCGGCGTAGCAGCTTTTGCACCGTCGCATCGGTTACCTCTTTCGCTGCGATCTGCAAGGCCTTTTCGGCGGCATTTCGCTGATAGCCGAGATTGACGAGAGCTGATAGTGCATCCTCGAATACATCATCGATCGGCACCGAGCCAGTGGTTGCGGCATCAAGGGCGGACGTGCCTTCGACGCTGACGTCACCGACCTTGTCGCGGAGTTCGATGACCATCCGCTCGGCCGTTTTTCGTCCGACTCCTGGAATTGTCGAGAGTTTTGCGAGGTCTTCGGTACGAAGAGCAAGGATCAATTCGTCGGCGCTCATTCCGGAAAGCATCGCAATTCCCGATTTGGCGCCGATGCCTTGGACGGAGATCAGCCGAAGATAAAGTTCGCGTTCACGGTTCGTCTTAAAGCCGAAGAGCTGGATCGCGTCTTCGCGGACGTGTGTGTATATCCTAAGCTGAACATCGCTGCCGATATCGCCGATCTCGTAAAATGTCGAAAGCGGTATCGACACCTCGTAACCGACGCCGCCGACATCGACGATCAGCGTATTTGCTTGCTTCTCTAATAATTTACCGGAAAGATAGGCGATCATTGTTTCACGCTTGAAACGAGAATTGTAGAGCAAAATCTCGCTGAGGGCAACGCCCGATAGCGTTTCCGTCATCAATATTGACACGACGCTTGCGCTTGATTTCACAATTTGTTGTGATAGAGGTCACATGATCAAGGCCGACAAAATTTCTGATCTGACGACGACGCGTTTGAGCGTTTATTTGCGATGCCTGCATGATCTTGCAGCGGCGGGCCAAGCGTCGGTATCATCCGAGAAATTGGCAAAACAATTTCATCTGAATTCGGCTCAAATACGAAAGGATCTGGCTAATTTTGGAGAGTTTGGAATTCGCGGTGTCGGGTATCATGTCGAGACGCTTCGCGATCATTTGACCAAGATATTGGGCCTCGATCGTGAGCATAAGGTTGGCATTATTGGTGCCGGAAGATTGGGAACCGCGTTGACGGATTATTACGGTTTTCAAAAGGCAAACTTTACCGTCGCGGCCCTCTTTGACGCGGATCCGAAAAAGATCGGAAAAAAAGTTGGTCAGGTAGCGATTCTTGACATAAAAAGCTTTGCGGCTGCGGCACGAAGTTATAAGATAGATGTAGCGGTCATCGCCGTGCCGGCCGAGACCGCTCAAGCGGCCCTCGAAATGGTCGCAAAAGCGGGCATTAAAGCGGTTCTGAATTTTGCTCCGGTGCCGTTAAAGACTGAGACGGACGTTAAGATAAAGTCGATCGATCTGACGACATCGCTCGAGAGTCTGTCATATTTTCTCGCAAGCCAGCCGTAAACGAATGGCGTGAATCCAAAATCGGGTAACCGACGTAGGTAGTAGCAGTAATAATTTTTTCGAGGTAAACACGATGCAGTACACAGGTTTCATAAAACGATTTTTACCATTTGCCGTAACCTTCGCGGCCGGGCTTTTCATCGCCAGCTTTTTCGTGACGATCGGTTTTCCAAAATTGGGTTCGCGTCATCGCGAACGCCGTCAGAACGAAGTTCGTCAATTGCGTTTTGAGGTAGAGCAACTGAAAAAGGAGAAATGCGATCTCCGCCGGCAGCTGGAGGAAAAACGGGCAAACTTTGATTTTGAGAACAACCTTGACGCCCCGGCCGTTGTGGAACTTCCGGTTCCGCCGCCTGTTCCCGTCGCTCCGGCGGCACCGCATCGGCATCGCTAGTTTCTGCATCGATTTATTAAGGCCACAGATTAACGCGTCGCTTGGCGATATGTTAATCTGTGGTTTCTTTGTTTATGGACGAGTCCAAGGCGCGAAAACTGATCGTTGAGGTCGGCAAACTGCTTTACGAGCGGAGCTATGTCGTTGCGTTTGATGGCAATGTGAGCATCAGGCTGGATGAAAATACGGTGCTGGCGACGCCGACGATGACCTCGAAAGGTCGAATGACGGAAGACTGTCTGGCCTTAACCGACATCGACGGCAAACCGTTAAACGACAACAGGGCATCGTCAGAACTTGCTATGCATTTGCTGATTTATAAGATGCGGCCTGATATTCATGCTGTATGTCATGCTCATCCTGCTCACGGGACTGCATTTGCGGTAGCGGGGCTTGCTATTGATAAGCCGATACTTTCTGAGGTCGTGTTGACGCTCGGCTGTGTTCCGCTGACCGGTTACGGAACGCCTTCGACCGACGAGCTGACCGAAGCCATGAAGCCGTACGTGCCCCACCACAATGCTCTATTGATGGCCAATCACGGTGCGGTCGCGTACGGTGAGCATCTATGGCAAGCATTTGATCGGCTCGAGACGCTCGAACACACCGCAAAGATCGCGATTCTAGCCAAAGCACTCGGCGGTGCTAACGACCTTCCCGAAGGAGCCGTTGAAAAGCTGATAGAGATCCGCGAAAAGGCCGGTTTCCTCGGGCCAAACGCCCGTTGTCAGGCCTGCGGATACCTTCACGAATCAGGCATCGTCTGTGATCTCGACGTAAGTTATCCGTCGAAACCTGTTTCAAACGGAGCAAAGATCTCGCTCAGCCGCGAAGAGTTGATCGAGCTTTTGAGCAAGGCGGCCAATTTGAGTTAAACTTATCGGACACTTTGTAATTTCTATTACATTTCAGGAGCGTAAACTAAATGCAAGAAGCATTGGGAATGG
>JANLTF010000470.1:0-3480 GCA_031362825.1 Acidobacteriota bacterium
CGTCGTGCTCGACGAAGCCGGACAGCCATTCTTCCAGGGCTGGGCGATCGTCGATAACGTCAGCGAAGAAGACTGGCAGAGCGTCCAAATGTCGCTCGTCTCCGGCTCGCCGATCTCATTCATCCAAAATCTGCAAAAACCTTTCTACCGCTATCGCCCCGTCGTCCCGACGCCGAGCGACTTACAACTACAGCCGCAGATCTATGAGCCGCAAAGCGGCAACGGCTCTGGTCGTGGCGACCTTCCGGTCAACGGAAGACTCAACGAAGATCTTCCAAAAGGCACGAATTTTGATTCGCTTTTGAAAATTGCTCCAAACGTGAAACCGGAAGGTCTAGCCGGGGGATTTCAGATCGACGGGTCCAGCGGTACTGAAAATACATTTATATTGAAAAACGAGGTGAAGATCAGCGATGCCTTGCTCGCCGGCAACTCCGGTGTTCAAACCGCAGCGACCGGCGACGAGATCGGCGATCTTTTCCAGTACAACATCGAACAGCCCGTGACAGTCGAGCGAAACCGCTCGGCGCTGATCCCGATCGTCCAGACCAAGATGGAGGGCGAACGCGTCTCGGTCTATAACCAGGCCGTGCGCGCGGACCGTCCGTTCAGCGGCGTTCTGCTTAAAAACGGCACAAAGCTGACGCTTGAGGCCGGCAGCATGACCGTCATCGACGGCAACGCCTATGCCGGCGAGGCTCTCATGGAACGCCTCAAGCCAAAAGAGCAGCGTCTGATCTCATTCGCCCTCGACCTCGGCACGCACGTCAAGGTTCGAACGACAGGCGACAGCGAACCGGCACGCATAATAAAGGCCGTCGATGGCGTGCTGCAGGTGCACTATTTCCGCTCCGACCAGCGAACCTACGAGATCTCAAATCAGACGGAACGAGCCAAGGTTATGTATATCGAATATCCGATCCGTGACGGCTGGCAGCTTTCCGAGGATTCGCCAAAGCCCGATTATTCGACGCAAAAATACTACCGTTTCCGCGTCGAACTCGGCCCGCTCGAAGACAAAAAGCTGAAAATATCCGTGCGGCAGCCGCTGATGGAATCGTATCAGCTCACATCGATCAGCCGCGTCGATCTCGACGTATTTTTCAGCAAGGGCTATATCAACGGCGAAACAAAAGCGAAGCTCGAAAAGATCATCGACATCCGTTCGCAGTTCGCCCAGATCGAAACGCGGCTCAATGGTTTTAACGACGAGGTCGAAAAGATCGAGGAAGATCAAAAACGCCTCCGCGAAAATATCGAGGCGCTATCCAAAACCCCCGAAGCCAAACTGCTGATCGCCCGCTACATCGCCAAAGCAAACGACCAGGAAACACGCCTCGAAGAAATGGAAAAGGAACGCAAAACCCTAAACGAACAAAAACTCCAACTCGCGCGCGACCTAGCCACCGCGATCCGGAGCTTTGAGGTGAAGTAGAAGGGAGATATCTGAAGTTGTGGACAGCCGACGATATTTTGAACGCGGATCGAGCAGATTAAGCGGATAAAGAAGGATTTTAAAAAAAGATCCGTAAACTCCGCTTGATCCGCCCGATCCGCGTTCACAAAATCCGTGTGCTATTCCCTTCGTCCCGCTCTTCCGATCACGGTCGATCTGTCGAATTCGAGCGACATGATGCCGTCGTGGTCGATCTCGATTCCGTTAAACGCGATCGTCTTGTCAACGCGTACTCCAAAATCGCGGCATGCGGGACTGGCACAGATGACGCGGTTGCTGTATTTGTCCTTGGGCTTTACCGGGAACGCATTCTCATAGATCGGCTCGGTCTTGGCGATCCCGACGGCATTGCTGCGTTTGCAATAGAACAGCTTTACGACCGCCGGTTCTCCCAACGCCTCGAAAGCTGCCTTGTTCAGCAGAAAAATGCCCTTCTTGTTCAAAGTGACCCGCGGCTCATCCATCCTCACCTTATTTGGCTTACCCTTAAACTCGATCCAATTTTTCATAATTTACTACACTGCTTCTAAATTCTACGTGAAGAAGTGTATCATATACGATACAATCAGTCAAGAGGGAATTTGATTGGCCGCTCTCTACGTTTCTGCTTTATGTCTTCCCTTTTGCGGAGCTTTGCGGGCTCAGCGGCTTTGCGTGAGAAAAAAGCTATTTTAACGCCAAGCCGCAAAGTTCGGAAAGCACCGCAAAGACGGATCATCGAACACAGCGATTTCGTGCGGATTTGTGCAAGACGAATATCTAAACATGCCGGTGAATTCCACTGATGGTCGCGGTCCGTTTTGGGAGCTGCAGTTTCGGTGATTCGGCGGTGTCGGACATTGTCGGCGGCATTCTGTAGCGGTCGTGATCGCCGATCCAAAACGCAGCCGTGTTTCGGCCCGGATCCGGACAGATGACCAAAAATACACGCGGCACCAAGGCGTTACAGACGGTAACCAGACTCGAAAATTCGGTTACCAGAGCCCTTTAAGGCGGTAACCACGGGTCAAAAAGCGGTTACCAACCGGCGAAGTTTATCCGGGGAATAAACTAACTCTGAACGACGGGTTTCACGTCACTCTGACCGATTCATTCATTCAACCTGACCGAATTCGGTCACGCCGCACATCTTTTGTTTCACGCTAACTCTAATTATTACCTCAGTTAACTATTTGGCACGCGGCTTGTATTAAAGAGCGGCGAAGGCACGTGTGTTTGTGCCGTTAGATAATTTAGCCCCCTAAGGAGCCGATAGTTATGAAAACGATAGGATCAACAAAAGGAATGATACAGCAGATCGCCAGCCTCGCGATCGTTGTATCTATTCTATTTACAAATGCATTCGCCGTCGGAGCTGTCCGCAACGACTCAATAAATGTTGTCGCGAGCACCACGGCGATGGCGAAATATACCACCGATCTAACGCAACTGGGCCGTGATGGCAGATTGCGTGAGAACCTAAGCTATGAGAACGAAACGATTCGCCTTCTCAAAGTGTTAGCGGAAGGTGGCCTTCGTCAGCCGGTCGTCGTTAGTGAGGACATAGAGATCCAGAACTCGATCGTCGAACAGGCCGCACTTCGCATTGCTAAGGGCAACGCCCCTGAGGGTTTAGCCGGAAAGTCGATCATCAAAGTCGATACAGCCAACTTATTTTCGAACACGCGCTCGGAGGCAGAGGCACGACAGATCATTGATTCGATCGTCGCTGAGGCTATCGCCTCGAAGGGCCGCGTCATACTGTTTGTTGACGAAATGTCCAATTTTGTTGGTGCAAAATCGGCAACCGAAGAGTTTTTCAATGCTATTCGCGAAGGTAAGCTTGCCATCATCGGCAGCAGCTCGGCCGTCGCCTACAATGAAAATATCAATTCAAATGCGGAAGTCGCCGGATATTTCGAAGGAATTCTCGTGTCGGAGAAGAATCGAGGTTCGGCGGTCGCAGACAATGGCTCATCTAATGACGACGGATATCGCGGCGATAATGTTTCGCCCGACCTTCGCGAGATGATGGAACAGGATCC
>JANLTF010000114.1:0-4248 GCA_031362825.1 Acidobacteriota bacterium
TTCAAAGCCTTGCCGCCCGTCGTTGTTTCCGGCGAATTATGCACAACTACGCCATCTACTAAATAGCTATGATTTCCTTCAACTTCGATGTCGAAACGACGCATCGAACGAGTTGGCGGTTGGTAGTTGGCAGTAGGTCTCCGGTCGCGTCGGCCTTCGGTACTGAAAGATTGTCACGGTCTTGACTGCCTACTGCCTCCGGCTTACCGCCTACTGCCCTCGGGTGCTTTAACAGCATTATGTATAGGCCGAGGAAGATGCCGGAGCCGAGGGCGGCGATGTTGCCTTGGTAATCGCCGATGGTGAGGTCGCCGACGAAGAACAGGCTCATGCCGGCGAGGCAAAAGATCACTGTGACAAGGTCTTTGAGATGGAATTTTTCGCCGATCACGAAAGGTGCCAGTATCAGGATGTAAACGGGTGCGGTGTATTGGAGAAAGATCGCGTTGGCGGCGGTGGTGTGTTTGGTCGCCCACACGAACAGGAAAAGCAGCGTCGCGTAGATCACGCTGCACATGACGCCGAAAGCGTTGATCCGCAGGCCGTTTTTGCGAGTAATGATGAGAACCGTGATGCCGGCCAGCAGCGAGCGGAAGAAGGTCACCTGGTAGGCGTCGAGGTTTGTCGCGAGCTTGATAAACATCCCGCCGGTGCTCCAGAGCAAGACGGCGAAGACGACGTAGTAGACGGGATTCAACGGTTTTCGTTCGGTCACGGGGATATCTTATCTCACAAAGCCGATTTAAACGCAGAGAACGCAAAGGCCGCGGAGAAAGAATGGAAGAAATCTCTGCGATCTTTGCGGTCTCTGCGTTAAATGTTCGTTGACACACTCCCTACCGGTCGTGTTTCTGCCTTATTCGCCGGTGGTGGCGGATTTGATGATCTCGCGGAGGCGTTTGGCGGATGTGGTGTTTGGCTCGAGTTCGACGTCCTCGACGTTGCCGTAGACCTTTTTGCCGAAGACGGCGTTCCAGGGCGGAATGACGATGGTCGCGTCGCCGTTTGCTTTTGCCTGACAGGCGAGGCGGAGGAACGGTTTTTCGACGTCGGGTTGGTTATAGCCGAAGACCTTCATCGCCCGCTGTTCGCGGGGCGTGACGGCCGAGAGTTTTTCTTCGCCGCCGAGCACGCCGACCCAGCAGGTGCCGCACGCGGCAGATGTGCATTCGACCGGAACGACGCCTTCCCAGCAGCGTTCGTCCTGCTCATGCCAGTTTTTCGAACGGTCCAATGCCGATGCCCCCGAGATCTCCTGCTCGTTCATGATGTCGAAATCGCCCTGGACGCGGCCGTTGGCGTAATGAATGGCGAATTTCTTGTTGACGGTCTTTAGAAAGCCGAGCAAGCCCTGCGAAGCGTCTTTTTTGCGTTCGGCGATGACTGCGTTGGGCGATTTTGCCATGATGCCTTTTGGTTTTTCAACCTCGCCGGCGGCGGATTTGAGGGCTTCGGCACCAACTTGATTCAGAGTAGCGAGGCCGATGGCGACCATGGCGTTGACCATTTGGCGTTCGACGATGAGCTTTTCGGCGACGGCGATGGCGATGGCCTTTATCTCTTCGACGAGGGTTGCAGGCTCGTCTTTGAAAACCACAGTCTCGGCCTCGATCGCGGCTTTGACGGTTTTCCAATAGCGATGGCCGTATAGGAAATGATGCGACGTGTCGATCTGCTCTTTCAGCTCAAATTGTCCCTGCATCGCAAAACCATGCAGCGTCGCATCACGGTCCTCGGCGGCTTCGACAAAGCGATGAAGATCGACCGGATAAAAGCGGAACCAGATCTGAACCGCATTCCGGTCAACCTCATGAATGCTCGGCAGCATCTCTTCGACCGCAGCCAGCCACTCGGCTCCTGTAAATTTTGCTAAATAAGCTTCTAAGTTGGTCATACGTATAATTACCTTTTATTTGGGAACGAAACCTGGCCCGTTCGCGAAAAGAGAGAGTTTACAAATTTTTCGTGATTTGTGCAAAAGGTGAGCAGATCGGCTTGACAGAGAGCCCCTAAATTCATAGTATCTAAAGTTTCGGACTTTACTGTCTGGGTTTCCTTGTGGTTCGTTAGATGATTCGCGGGGCTGATGTTTGAGAATTGAAACATGGAATGTTGCGTAATCTGCGTCCATCTCCGGACGCTGGTGAAGATAAAGTCGGTTTGCTACGGCAAACGGATCTGACCTTGATGCCACGCTACAGCAAAGTTTCTTTTCTCTTGGATCTATACATTTTAATTAATTCATACAGCGAGAGCTGCTTGAGCTAACTGCCGGAATAATTTCGGCAAGAGTCAGGTAAGACGGTAGTTTTGCCGAAAGAACGGTTTTAGGCCTTTGGTTTTGGGCCTTTGCAAAGACCGAAGGCCAAAAGCCAAAAACCAAGGTTTAAGTGATATGCCGACAATTAACCAATTAGTACGAAAGGGACGCCAGCGCGTTAAGTATAAGACGGCCAGCCCTGCTCTGCAGGCGAATCCGCAGAAGCGCGGTGTTTGTACGCGTGTTTACACATCGACCCCGAAAAAGCCTAACTCGGCTCTTCGTAAGGTCGCCCGTGTGCGTCTGACCAACCAGATCGAAGTTACTACATATATCCCTGGAATCGGGCATAACTTGCAGGAACACTCGATCGTGTTGATCCGCGGCGGGCGTGTCAAGGATCTTCCGGGTGTTCGTTATCACGTTATCCGCGGAACGCTGGATGCCTCAGGCGTCGCGAACCGCAACCAGTCGCGTTCGAAATACGGAGCTAAACGCCCCAAAGGGGCTAAGTAGTCGGTAGTCGGTAGTCAGTAGTCGGAAAGATCCGTAACTGACAACTGACAACTGACAACTGACAACTGAGGAATTATGCCAAGACGTAGAGTTGCAGGAAAAAGAGAAGTTTTGCCGGATCCGATCTATAACAGCATCGCCGTTACCAAGTTTATTAACGGTTTGATGTGGGAAGGCAAGAAAACCGTCGCCGAGCAGATCTTTTATGCCGCGATGGAAAAGCTTGCTGAAAAGACCGGCGAAGAAGCCCTCAAGATGTTTAAGAAAGCTCTTGATTCGGTTGCCCCGACACTGGAAGTTAAATCACGCCGTATTGGTGGTGCAACATACCAGGTGCCGCTCGAAGTTTCGCGTGACCGCCGCAATACGCTGGCGATCCGCTGGATCGTAACTAACGCGCGTAACCGCAGCGAAAAGACGATGCAGGACCGCCTCGTTGGCGAGCTTCTCGACACAGTAAACGGCCGCGGCGGAGCAATGAAGAAAAAGGACGACGTCCACCGCATGGCAGAAGCGAACAAGGCGTTTGCTCACTATAGGTTCTAGGAAAGATTTACCGCAGAGACGCAGAGACGCTGAGTTTGTTTCTGTTCTTCTCTGCGACTCCGCGTCTCAGCGGTTAACGAGTAGTAATGGCAAACATTAGCTTAGACAAATTTAGAAACATCGGCATTATGGCCCATATCGACGCGGGTAAGACCACGGCGACGGAGCGCATTTTGTATTACACGGGTGTTTCGCACAAGATCGGCGAAGTTCATGAAGGAACTGCGACGATGGACTGGATGGAACAGGAGCAGGAGCGCGGTATCACAATTACCTCGGCTGCGACGACCTGTTTCTGGACGCGCAATAACGTCGAACATCGCATCAATATTATCGATACACCGGGACACGTTGACTTCACGATGGAAGTTGAGCGGTCTCTTCGTGTTTTGGATGGTGCGGTCTGTGTTTTTGACGGCGTTGCCGGTGTCGAGCCCCAGTCGGAAACAGTTTGGCGTCAGGCCGACAAGTACGGCGTGCCGCGTATCTGCTTTATCAATAAGCTTGACCGTTCGGGTGCTTCGTTTGACCGCAGTTTTCAGTCGATCCTCGACCGCCTCGGAGCGAATGCCGTCGCGATGCAGGTTCCGATCGGCCTTGAAGAGCACTTCCAGGGGGTTGTCGATCTGATCACGATGAAGGCGTTCATCTGGAGCAACGAAGCGAAAGGCGCGAATTACGACATTGTCGATATTCCTGCTGACCTCGTAGAAGAATCAAAAGCTCAACGCGAAAAACTCGTCGAAGCGGTTTCTGCAATTGACGACGATCTGATGATGAAATATCTCGAGGGCGAGGAAATTTCAGAAGACGAAATTCGCAAGGCTCTCCGTGCCGGAACCTTGGCGATGAAGATCGTTCCGGTTTTCACGGGTTCGGCATTTAAGAATAAAGGCGTTCAGACGCTGCTTGATGCGGTCGTTGAT
>JANLTF010000482.1:0-4640 GCA_031362825.1 Acidobacteriota bacterium
GAAACGCCCGGATCGGTGCCGCGTTTCCATCGAAGATTCGGCGGCGCGGCCGAGATGATGTTGTTCTCGAACCATTTCCGCTTAAACATCCCGCCCTCAGCCGGCACCGGACGCTGCTGGTAAAGCGATGCGAATGAATAACTGCCGATCTTTTCGCGAAGGTGGTTGAAATAAGCTTCGTTGTAGCGGTCAGGGCAAAGTGCTTGGCCGGGTTGGCGATCGAGCGGGTCGGCGGAATTTTTTACCGCAGAGACGCGGAGACGCGGAGGAAGAGCTTTTGCCGCAGATGGACGCAGATGACGCGGATCAGAAGCAGATAAATATTCTTTTGCCTTATCTGCGTTATCTGCGTTGATCTGCGGCAAAGTCTCTTCTTCTTTTTCCGAGCTTCTCTCTACATCCGAGCCACACAATCTCGAAGCCGTATTAACCTCAGATAAACGCGGATGAAGCGGATCAAAGCCAGGATCAGATAGATCATTTTTTGGGTCAAAATTATCTGTGTTATCCGCGTTTATTTGCGGTAAAATTTCTTCATCTTTTTCAGTTTCTTTCATCTCCCATTCTCCTTTTCTCCCATTCTCCCCTTCTTCCGCCAACGCGGGCAGGTTCACGACTTCCCATTTTTCGCCGCCTTCGGGGACGGGTTCGCGCAGAAGGCGGCCGGCGAGGTCGTCTTCGTGCCAGCGGGTTTGGATGAGGACGATCGAGCCGTTTGGTTCGAGGCGTGTGTATATGTCGTCGTTGAACCAATGCCACACCTTTTCGCGCATCTTTTGTGATTCGGCCTCGGCTCTCGATTTTACGGGGTCGTCGATGACGATCAGATTGGCGCCAAAGCCGGTCACGCCGCTGCCGACGCCGACTGCTCTCAGTCCACCGCCGACTGCGGTTTCCCATTCGGATTCGGTGTTTTTGGGATTGTTGCTCACAAATGGAAAAACGGAAGAGGAATTCACCGCAGAGACGCTGAGACGCGGAGGAGAGTTTTCTTTGCAAGTGCAAGGACGGCAGCCTTCGGTCTTGCCATTGATCTGTGTCGCCTCTGTTTGAGGCTCGGCATTGCACGTGTGCTTACAAGCATGAGTGCATGTCAGCGAATGACTTCCCTCATCTTCTCCGCGTCCCAGCGTCTCTGCGGTTAAGGCGAAATCATCCATCAGCACCTTTTTGATCTTGCGTGAGAAACGATTGGCGAGGCGTTGGTTGTAGCTGCCGAGGATGACGTTCATTTTTGGGTCTTGCTTCATTCGCCATGCCGTGTATCTCACCGTCACGAGTTCCGATTTCCCGTGACGCGGCGGGAGGAAGATCATCAGGCGTCTGCACAGGCCGTCGCTCACCTTTTTGAGGCGTTTGTAGATATAGACCTGATGGTCCCACGTCCATGTCATCTCGGGCGAAACGTCTTTGAGCCAGGCTTGGAAATGGTCAAAATCGGAGACGAATGCATCTTCGGCAGGTTCAACCGCAGAGACGCTGAGACGCGGAGGAAGAGTTTTTGCCGCAGATGGACGCAGATGACGCGGATCAGAAGCTGATAAAGACTCTTCTGAATGATCTGCCGTATCTGATCTATCTGCGTTATCCGCGTTTATCTGCGGCAAAATTTCTTCGGTTTCTCCGCGACTCTGCGTCTCTGCGGTGAGCAGTCCTTCCGCAAATCCGTACTTCTCGATCCAGCCCGGACGATGATGGCCGCGTTCGAAGCGGGAGTTTAGGATGCGGCGATGGAATTTGTGATAGCCGAGTTCGCGCATCTCTCGCTCGATCTGCGCGTGGTGTTTGCCCTCGTATTTAATATACAACCGCCATGCGGCTTCGATGCGTTCGTGGTCTGCGGAGTCGTGTGCCATACATAATATAGCGTACCGACCTCAACAGACAGATTTCAATGCTACTTTGCGTACTTTGACGTACTATGCAGACTTTGCGTGAAATGACGTACTTTGCGTACTTTGACGCAGAATGCAAAGAATGCGAAGCGAAACGCCCATTCTACGGGGGTTGAATTTTGGAGATAGAAAAATTTAACCGCAGAGACGCAGAGGCACAGAGGCACAGAGGCACAGAGGCACAGAGAAGAATTTTTTAGGATTTTTAACCATAGATCGACACAGATAAGCACAGATAAAAAAAGATAGGTTAGATCTCTTGATCTGTTCCGATCTGTGCTTATCTGCGTTTATCTGTGGTTAAATAATGGACCGAATGTCGAGGAACATACTTCCTAAGCTGCCCGTGTTTCTGCCCTATCGATGGTAAGCGTTAATAAAATCGTCTCGTGATATGTTGGCTTGGGTGCAGATGGATCGGAGCGTAGAAGATTTGATCGTCGAGTGATTTGGCATCGTCAGCGGAGTTCGAGAACCGTCATTGTTCTGGCGCATCATGGCAATGTGTTCGCGTTCGCGAACGATGACAAATCCGAGCCTTCGAGTGCTCGGATGACTTTTTGTTTAGGAGCATCGACGGGAAATTTCGACATTAAGCAGCGAGTTGGGTCTCTGCAATATAGGCATCGAGCACCGGTGAATCGCTCTCAAAAGCATCGGCCCCAAATGTCTCAATGTGAAAGCTGATCGCCGACTTAACGTCAGCCAACGCTTCGTCATAGGTGTCGCCCTGCCCGACGACCACGCCTTTTAGACCAAGCGGATACGAAACGAAACCGTCAGAGTGCCTTTCGATGACTAGTTTGAGTGAGTCCATATTGGGAATGTTAGCACAAATTCGCTCAATTTCATTCGGCCTTGCCACGCGCCCGAAGAACACACTCCCTACCGGTCGTGTTTCTGCCTTTGTTCGGTGTAATATATATGGCGTTGAGTGATTTGAATCGGGTAAAAATTTGGGTGCTGGCTGGTGCATTGGTGCTGGGCGTGGTGGCGTTGTTTGTTGCTCCGGCGTCGGTGTCGGTGCGGGGGCGGAGCGTTGCTGTCGATCTCAGTTCTCCGCTTGAACTGAAGGCGACCGACTCGGTCTATGCGACGAAGGTCGGGCTGCATTGGGAACCGGTTCCGTATGCGACCAGTTACCGTATTTTCAGAGCGGTGACGAGCGATCCGCAGGCGGCGGCCTCTGTCGGCACGACGCCTGCGAACTACTTTTTCGACCCGACGGCGACCGCCTCGCAGCAGTATTTTTATTGGGTTCGTGCAGAAAACTCGGAGGCTGTGAGCCCGCTCAGTTCGCCCGACGCCGGGATGCGGGCGGTTGGCAACAACTCGCCCGGAGCTCCGTTTCCGCCACTCGAACCGCCTATAGCGCCGACCGGGAATCCGGTGACGGCGGCAAAGGCCTATCTCGGCAAGGCCCTGTTTTGGGACGAGCAGCTATCATCGACGAAAACGGTTTCGTGCGGCACCTGTCATCGTCCGGCGGCGGGCGGTTCGGACCCGCGAACCGGCACCGCGACGAGGCATCCGGGGCCGGACAACGCATTTAATACGGCCGACGATATTTTTGGCTCGCCGGGCGTTACCAACAACAACGCCGCCGGAGCCTATTCGCCGGCACCGCTTTTCGGCATGACGCCGCAAGTGACCAATCGAAAATCGCCGTCGTATCTGAACGCCGGATACACGACCGACGGCATCCTTTGGGATGGCCGTGCGACCGACCAGTTTCGTGATCCGATAACGAATACGGTGCTGTTGACAAGTTTTGCGGGGCTCGAAAGCCAGTCGGTTTTCCCGCCGCTATCGACCGCCGAAATGGGGCATGTCGGCCGCGATTGGCCCGCGATAATTGACCGAACGACGAACTCTCGCCCGCTCGCTCTCGCACACGATATTCCCGCAGGCCTCGCAAATTGGATCTCGGGCCGCACCTATCCGCAGCTTTTCGAAGAGGCATTCGGCACATCCAACGTCACTCCGGCACGCATCGCGATGGCTCTGGCGACGCACGAAAGGACACTGTTTTCGGACCGTACGCCGCTCGACCGCTGGTCGGCACAGCTCGAACCGCTGACCACGCAAGAGGATCAGGGCCGCACGATATTCATCGCCCAGCAGTGTACGTTTTGCCACGGCGGAGCCTTGCTCACGAACGCCGCGTATCAGAATGTCGGCGTCCGTCCGGTGACCGACGATCCGGGCCGTGGCGCTCTGACAGGCGTTCCGGCGGACTTCGGACGATTTAAAACGCCGCCGCTTAGAAATCTCGAATTAAAGGGAAATTATTTTCACACAGGACGTATCACGACGGTCGAGGATGTGGTCGAATTTTACAATCGCGGCGGCGATTTCCCTGCTCCGAATGTCGATACGCGAGTCCGTCCGCTCAATCTAACGGTCGCCCAGCGTGCCTCGCTCGTGGCTTTTCTCAAACGGCCGCTAACCGATCAGCGGGTCGCTCAGGAATTGCCTCCGTTCGACCGGCCAAAGCTGTTTACGGAATCAAATTTCGTCCCGACCGTCACCGGAAACGGGCGTGTCGGCACGGCGGGCGTTGCTCCGAATGCTATCGCTCTTGAGCCGCCGATCATGGGAAATCCAAGCTTTGCGATCGCGGTTTCGCAAACCGTCGGCGGAGCGTCGGCGGTGCTCGTGATCGACGCGGCCGATCCCGGGATCGGGACTACGATACCGGCCGGCGGATCGTTCGCTCGTGTGCAGACGACGCTGTCCGGTGCG
>JANLTF010000488.1:0-4824 GCA_031362825.1 Acidobacteriota bacterium
GCGGATTCGGATAAATGACCCGCGTCCCAACCGGCAGGTCATTAATAATAAAATCCTCACCAAACGGCATGATCCGCGGTGCGGAATCTTTGTCGATGTAAACGATCGATTCGTGTGTTTTTCGTCTTAGTTGTAAGGCCATTTTAGTTTTGTGATTCCCTTATCCAGAACTTTCGTAGTCATTATGATCGTATCGACCGCCCGAACATAAAACTCCGGCTGGATATTCGCAAAGTCGTCCGTAGGCTTGTGATACTCCTTGTAATCCCCTACGCCAAAGTAAATAAAAGGGATCTTTTCCTTGTGAAAAATGAAATGATCAGATTGGCTAGTGTAATCACCCGCGTCTCCATCGCGGCTTCTATTATCGTGGCCAAGCAGCAGCTTTATCCTCGCGGCGGACTGCGCGATCTTGATCAATGGTATTAGCTGTGGATGATGAAACGTTCCCACCGCATATAGCTCGTCCTTGTTATCCTGCGAGATAGCGTCCATGTTTACGTTCAGCAGAATCGATTCCTTTTTGATCGGAAGGTTTGCCATGAAGTGCAGACTGCCCTGATACGTTTGTTCTTCAGCATCGAATGCAACAAATAGCAACGAATGATCGGGGCGGTGCTTTTGAAAATAGGATGCAAGCGCAAACAATGCAGCGGTACCGGAGGCATTGTCGCTGGCTCCGTTATACATCAGGCCATTTTCGATTCCCAGATGGTCGTAATGGGCTGTTATGACGATGTACTTCTCGCGATATTTCTTACCTTTTATCAGGCCAATAAAATTTACGCCGGGCGGCGTCATGGTAAGTTTTCGATATTTAATAACAAACTCTTGCCGAAATGATTTTCCGATGGTTTCCAATTTGGATTCTTTGAAACGACGATCCAGATACGAGCGAGATAATTCGATCGACGGTCGATCCGCCGACCTTCCTTCCAATTCGTCGGACGCCAAATACTCAACATCGCGGAGCAGTTGAAGGGTGTCGAAATATTTAGATGTCGGCGCATTCGGCGTCTTGACCGGCGACTGCCCGAGCAGCACCACACAATTCATCAGCAAAAGTGCCCCTGTCAACGCAACCTTGATTCCCACCAACTTTCCGATGCTCATAAAGATTCCCTCCCAATTAAAAGCTTACTTTAAGTCCAACACTGCCCAATCATGCTGCAACGCCGTCTGTTTTAATCTGAAGTCCGGACACACCGCGACCGGGTGTCCAACGATCGAGAGCATCGGCAGGTCGGATATGCTGTCGGAATATGCGTAACTGTCGGACAGGTTGATGTTCTCGCGTTCGGCGTAGCCGCGTATCCATTGGGCCTTGGTCGCCGAGGCCATTACTGGCGGCAGGACACGACCGGTGGCGTAGCCGTTGACGAATTCGAGGCGGTTGGCGACGTAGTCGTCAATGCCGAGATGATCCATTAGCTTAGCGATGGTGAAATCCAGTGCTCCGGTTAGTACCACTTGCCGCTGGCCGATCTTTTTTCCTGACGCGATGAGGTCAAATGTGCCGGGAAAGATCGCGGGTTTTAGCACTTCTTCAAATAGCTCGTCCGAAAAATACCTCAGCCTGTCCTGCGAAAGGCCTGAGTAGCTTTTGAAAAAGACTTCGTTAAATACGTTTCGTGAATACAGATCGGCGACGCCAAAGAAAGGGAGTTTGGCGAGCGTGCCGACGCTCTTTTTCGCAGTCTGCCACAGGCCTTGCTGGCGTTTGGCGTAAAAGGCGAGCGTGTGGACGAGATTGGTGCTGACCAATGTCCCTTCGAGATCGTAAAATGCGGCTGCTTGACCGTTGTTATTCATTCCGGCTTTGTGATATTTTAGTGAAACTTTTCAGATTGCGAATATGTAGAAATCTTATCACGTTAAGGCAATTTTATGGCATGGAAAAGCCCAAACTTTACATTTTAATTGCAATTGTAATTAC
Source organism: Acidobacteriota bacterium (assembly GCA_031362825.1). Taxonomy (GTDB): domain Bacteria; phylum Acidobacteriota; class Blastocatellia; order Pyrinomonadales; family Pyrinomonadaceae; genus OLB17. Next base: position 1,937 of record JANLTF010000488.1, read on the forward strand.
ATTGTGCCTACACAATGCCTGTTCTGAGGCGGACGGAACCGAACAGGTGCGTCCGCAGGCCAGTCCGGAGGCGATAGCCTTCGCCGTCGGCCAATCTGATGCTCTTTTCAAACAACGCGAGGACATAACAAAGCTCCGCGATGCCATCAGCTTGTTGTCCAGTGCTCGTGGGCCTGGTCAACGAACTTTCGAGGTTGAATGGAAGTTTGCTAAATATAATTACTTTCTTGGAAAGCAAGCTACGGACAAAGACGAAGCTGAAGCAGCCTTTACAAAGGGCCGAGACGCGGGAAAGATGGCGTCGGAACTCGACCCAAACAAGGCGGCGGGACATTTTTGGTACGGAGCAAATCTCGGGGAGCTGTCGAGGATCAACGTGGTTACAGTCGGCCTGCCGTCAATGGGCACTCTCAAAGACACGATGAATAAGGTCATCGAACTCGAACCAACCTATCAAAATTCGAGTGCCTACGATGTCCTTGCTTTGGTCGAACTCGAAACACGCCTCTACGGCGGCAAAGCCGAAAAGGCCGTCGAATTGTTAGAGACTGCACTAAAGAACGAAAAGGAAAACATGAACCTTCACCTTCATCTGGCTCAGGCATATCTTGCGACAAAAAAGGATGGCGAAGCCCGCAAGCAACTCGAAACACTGCTTAGCATGAAACCCGACCCGAACTACATGCCGGAATACCGAGATTGCGTCGAAAAGGCAAAAAAGATGCTGCAGAACAAGTTTTAGATTTGCGAAATCGCCGTTACCATCTACAATTCACATAACATGCGACGTGCAATATTTCCGGGATCATTTGACCCGCTGACCAACGGCCATCTCGACATCATCAAGCGCTCATCGCCGCTTTTTGACGAGATCGTCGTCGCCGTGCTCAACAATGCCGACAAGCATCCGATGTTCTCGGTCGACGAGCGGTGTCAGATGCTTCGCGAAATATTGCCGACGGTCGAGACCGACGGCTGCAAGATGCTGGTCGAGAGTTTTTCAGGATTAACGGCCGATTTCGCCAAACGCTCAGGTGCGACTGCGATCGTCCGCGGCATCCGTGCCGTCAGCGATTACGAATATGAGCTCCGCATGGCGCTGATGAATCGCCGCCTCGAGCCGACGATCGAAACGGTATTTTTGATGGCTGGCGAAGAGTACTCATATGTCTCATCAACGCTAATGAAACAGGTGTTCGAACTAGGCGGCCGCGTTGAGGGGTTGATCCCCGAACTCGTCGAGCAAAAAATGCGGGACAAGTTGGGCAAATAGGATTTTTAGACGCAGAGACCGCAAAGAACGCAGAGAAGTGTAAGGAACTTACCTTTTTGGTGCATAATTCTTTTGTTTTAACTCTGCGTTCACAGCGGTCTCTGCGTTAAAATCTTCCTTATGACTTTTCCCGTTTCAGAAAATGTCGCCGCGATGAAAGGCTCTTCGACGCTGATCGCGGCGCAGATGGCTAATGACCTACGAGCGAGTGGCGTTGACGTCATAGATCTCTCGGTCGGCGAACCCGACTTTGACACGCCTGATTTTATCAAAGAATATGCGGTCGAAGGCCTCGCCAAAGGCCTGACAAAATACACCGCGACGGCGGGACTTGCCGAGTTTCGGAATGCAATCGCGGATTTCTACACCGCCAGATTTAATGCTGACCTAAAACAGAACGAAATTGCCGCGTCGTGCGGCGGCAAACAGGCACTGTTCAATGCCGCGTGTACGCTCTTAAATCCCGGAGACGACGTACTGATCCCAAAACCGTATTGGGTCACATTCCCCGAGATCGTCACATTTTGTAGTGCGAACAGCGTTTTTATCGAGACCGAAGACACGGAATTCGTATTGACCGCCGATCAGGTCGCTGCGGCGATCACGCCGAAAACCAAGCTGCTGATTATCAATTCCCCCAGCAACCCGTCGGGCCGTGTCGTGCCGCCGGACGAGATGCGTAGGATCGTCGAGGTTTGTGCTGCGCGAAACGTATATGTGCTGACGGACGAATGCTATCTATTCTTCGCATATCCGACGGCCGAACCATTTTCGCTGGCTACGCTGCCGCCGGAATTAAGGCAATTTGTCTGTGTTGCGGGCAGTTTTTCAAAAACGTACGCAATGACCGGTTGGCGGATCGGATACACGATCGCGAATCCCGAGTGGACAACGGCAATGATCAAATTGCAGAGCCATTCGGCAACGCACCCGACATCCTTCGTCCAATACGCCTGCGCCAAAGCCCTTGGCGACATCGAAGAAACGATCGAGGCCGTCAACAAGATGACTGCCGAATACGAAAGACGCAAGAATTGGTTCGTACCCGCGCTCAATGAGATCAACGGATTCAAATGCCCAATGCCCGAAGGAGCATTTTACGCGTTTGTAGATGTACGGGAAATGCTTGGCGAGCGGTTCGAGAGTTCGGCGGCAGTAGCTGATCTCTTGTTAAAAGAGGCTCACATCGTTGTCACCGACGGCGCCGGATTCGGAGCGGACGGGTTTCTCCGTTTCTCATACGCTACTTCAATAAAAAATCTCGAACGCGCAGTCAACGCGATGAAAGAAATGTTTGGCGTCAGAAATTAGCCACGAATGCACGAATAAAAGATTTCATATTCGTGCATTCGTGACTAAATTCTTAAACAACCCAGTAATAATCAGTCTGTGTACCGACATTTCATTCATACGGTTCAGCCGCAAAATCTTCATCCGCGAGTTCTTCCTGAACTCGAAGACGGTAAACGCATCAGGCGTTTCGGCTTCCCATCAACGGTCACCGAACGGATCGTAAAATGGACGAGGGATGGACAGTCGATCGCCTTTCTCAACAGCCCCGGCGGCGTTCCAAACATCTGGCTGCAGCCGCTCGACGGCGGACCCGCCAAACCAT
>JANLTF010000519.1:0-6526 GCA_031362825.1 Acidobacteriota bacterium
AAATTGGTGTGCTGAAACTTCACACCCGATGCGTCGGGGACTGCGTCGCCCGTCTCGCGTGCCATCTTGTGATATGCCCTGAGCCGCGTCATCTGCGTTTTGTGATCGAGAATGCCATTGTCACTCCAGCCGGGCTCAAAATGATTTGCGATCGTAAAAATGATGTGCTTGTGTTCGAACGCCGTCTGCTCAACCATGGACGCGACCCGCGACCACGGATAGCGGACGAGCCATGGTAGATTAGCACCGATTTTTTCTAGAAATGAAGATCCGATCTGTTCCATTCTTAACTCTGAGTTTCCACGACCGGCGGCGTCCGCCTGCCCGGCATTACTTTCCGCAAGATCGAACGCACGGCTTCTTTTTCGTCGTCGTCGATCAGCCCGCAGAGATGCGCTCCCAACAGGTAGATCGGCAAATACACGAGCCCGCAGATCAACAGAACCAAGCTGCCGCCTACGAAATTGAGGATGCTGAGTTTTGTCGTCGAAAAGGTTGATGCCGCAAAACGCTCGCCGAGATTCAAGAGGTCGACGTGAATATACTGATACACGAAATACGTCACGACGCCCGCAGCGACACTTACGATCGCTGTCTTCCCGACGTTCTTCAGCAGAGGTAAGTGCCGCCATCCGAGGCCGAGTTTCCTGATGATCATTGTCTCGGCAATGAACTTCTCAAACAAAATAGCTCCGACCGCAACCGTGATCATCATCGTCAGGTTAAACGTCCCCAGTCCGAAATAAAGTACAGAGACCAGTGCCGTCAGGACGAAGATCCGCAACAACAGAAACAGCCTCCCCATTTCTTTATACGACCTGAGGATCGGATCGGTAATGAGCACCATAAACGGCAGGATCGTAATATTGATCACAAAAATGTCGGCGCTCGCCGCGTATTCCTGTGTAAACAGCGTGATGATAAAAGTGTGGGCCGTGATCATCAAAAACACATATATCGGAAAATAAAACATCGCCAGCTTTTCAGAAGCCCGAACCGTCAGCCGGATCATCTCGTCCCGCCTTCCGGCCACCTGCAGCTCATTCATTCGCGGGATCAGGACCGACGTTACCGATTCCGAAAGCATCGCTATCAACGGCACCTCAAAGCACCCGTACGCATAGATCGCGTAGTCGGCCGAGGAAAACTTGTAGCCAACAAAGTAATTGTGAATGTCGTTCTGAGCCATCCACAATATCCCGGCCAGGCCAAACGGCAATGCGTAACGCATCTGCTCCCAAAAGAACCGCAGGTCAAACGAACGCCAAAATCCCGGAAACCGCGAGGTCAGATACCACAGTAGGATGAGCGTCTGGAGCACGCCCTGGATAATCGCGGCATAGAGGAACGATTCGACCGTTGCAAAAGCAAAGACCGCAAAACCCATAAAGAGCGTTTTGCTGAGCTGTGCAAGGATAATAAAGACCGTCGCAACCTTCGCCTCCTGATTGGCGATCGCGACGGTCTCTAGAAACGTCGAGAACATCCATATCCAGATGACGATCCCGATTATCGGCGTGACGGAGGCGAGGTGTTCGCTGTGAAAAATGTTGCCGACGATCTGCGGAAAAAACTGCAACAACAAACAGGCGAAACCGCCCACAAAAAAATTGAAGAGAAGGATGTTAAGTATCGCCGCCCCGCGGCGTTCGGTCTCTCGCGCCAGAAAGTAATACGCGCTCATCGAGAATCCGAGCGGCAGTATCACGATCGCATTCCCGATCACCTGAAACGCTTCGCGATACGTTCCGACGGCGTCCTGAGCGAGATACCTGACGATCAGCAGGGGCAGCATAAAGCTGAACCCGAAGCCGATCACCTTCGCCGCGAGCAGCCACGCACTCCGCGACTTGAGGGACTGAATTGGAGCCACAGCTTCGCTCATTTTGCCTCAAAGCTCCGGTGCCGTGCATGTGTGTCGTACCAGCCCGGTATCGCCCGCCGGAAAATTCGCTCAAGCGTCGAAATGATCTTTCGCCCGCGTTCTGTCTGGATCATGTAAGAGTAGTCGCCAAACAGCCAATACTTTATAAATACCTTGTTATAGTCCTTAAGCACATCTTCCCGCGTCGTCCATTTCCCGATAGTATGCTCGGCGAACGGCCCTGACGCACCTTCCTCAAATTCGTACAGATCTAGACTGTCAGGCAGCGTTTCGCGGACCCGTCCAAACTCCTGCTTCACAGCCTTGAACGACCCATAGCCAAGTTCCTCCAGCAGATCGAATTCATATTCGAGCTTTGCAAATCTGAGCTTTTCCGAGCGTATCGAGAGATAGTCAGGCTTATGCTCAAACTCGCGCATCGCCCGCAAACATATAACCTCCGATCCCACGATATCGGCCTTGAGATAGTGCGGAACGCCGTGTTCGGACATCGCCTCGGCAAAATCGACCGCCTTTACATCGATCGCTTCCATCTCGGTCCCGAAGATCGTGTTGCGCTGTGCCCATTCCTCCGAACTGGCTCCCCACGGCGAATGGCCTTCGGCCCGGAAAAAGCGCGCCGTGCTCTCTTCTCCTTGGGAATAAGGATTCTCCGTGATCGCACCTTCGACGATGGTCAAACGGCCGTCGGCCACGGCATCCGCAAACCGTTCGCGGCACAGGTCGACATTTCGCGGTTCCGCCTCAAAGCCGACCACGCGGTATCCTTTTTTCAAGTAAAAATCCGTATCCTGACCGGTGTTCATACCAACGTCATAGATCAGGTCTTCGTGTTTTGGGGTTATTCGCAGCGTAGACATGGCACAGTTTCGCTTGGAGACCGAGCAGCAATGATCGGGGCGGACCAATACAACTCACACATTAAGAATATACCGAATCAAGGCTAAATTTCACTAAATTATTGCGAAATATGGATGTTTGGCGGTTCCCATCCGAATGAAGATCAGTTAAGAAAGGCGAAAACCAGTCCGATCAAGCCTCCAGCCACGATCACCCAGAGAACGTCGATCTTGAACCGAAACAAAGCAACGAAAGCCGCAAGGCTCATCGCTGCCGCAAACCAGTTAACATTGCCGCCCGATCCATTCGGAAAAATAACGGCAGCACCAAACACTAGAGCGAGATTCAGAATCACGCCAACAACGGCCGCCGTGACGCCCGAGAGTGCTCCCGTCAACGTCTTATTTCCTCGCAGCCTCTCGATATACGGAGCTCCGAGAAAAATAAACAGGAACGACGGCAAAAATGTCGTGTATGTCGTTATCAAGGCACCAATGACGCCGCTTGCCAGCGGCGACAGCCCGTCAACCGGATTGTTCCAGCCTGCCATAAACCCGACAAACTGCAATACCATTATCAGCGGCCCCGGCGTCGTCTCGGCAAGTGCTAGCCCGTCCACAGCCTGCGTCGGAGTGATCCAATTGTACGGCGCCGTCGTAACGGCTTGAGTGACATACGCGAGCACCGCATACGCTCCGCCAAATGTCACAAGCGCGGAGATTGTAAAAAATTTGTATTCTTGAACATGCAAATTGCCGAAACCACGCCACGCGATCAGTGCGGCAAACGGCAATATCCAAAACACAACACCAACCGCAAGCGTCTTAAATAACCGCGAACGGCTCGGAACGGTATGTTCGAGTTGTTGTTCTTCGTCGTTAATGACAGGCGACAACTCCGGTTCGTTCGGAGCTTCTTTGTTCTCCTTCGGCTTCTCCGGCGGAGCCTCAAATAAGGAAGGAACAGCTCGAATGCCAACTAGCCCAACCACCGCCGCCCCCAGAACTATCAGGGGAAAAGGAACATGGAGAAAATAGATCGAAATGAATGCGAGAGCCGCGATGGCGTAGTGAACTTCGCGTTTGAGAGCCCGTTTGCCGATCTTGAATAAAGCTTCGACGACGATCGCCACGACCACCGGCTTAAAGCCATCGAGCACACCGTTCACCGCCGGAACATGCCCGTATGCCGCATAAATATACGACAAGCCGAGTAGAATGAAGATCGACGGAATAACAAAGAAAGCACCCGCGACGATGCCACCCCACGTCCGGTGCATCAACCAACCGATATAGACCGCAAGTTGCTGTGCCTCAGGCCCAGGCAGCAGCATGCAATAATTCAACGCGTGAAGAAACCGCTTTTCGCCGAGCCACCGCCGCTTATCGACAAGTTCCCGGTGCATGATCGCGATCTGCCCCGCCGGCCCGCCAAACGAAATAAACCCAAGCTTCACCCAAAAGCGAAACGCTTCGGCAAACGACACTCGCCGGACTTGGGGTTCGTCAGTCAATTATTTATTTGATAAGCAACGTGTTATCGAGACGCCGTTAGCGGAAAAGGGCGATATTCATCATTTTCTTCCGAAAAATCGATAGTTGGTCGCCCAAAATCCGGGTCACGAGTTATGTCGAGTTCAATGTCGGTTCCGCGAAGAGGGCAGTTCAACAAAAGCTCGCTAAGGCTGCCTTTCTTCGCGGTCAGTCTTAAATATTCATGAAAGGAAACAATCACCGCAGCAGGCACGCCATCGTCCACAATGATTTGCGGTTCGCCGTTCTCTGCAAGGTCGACCAATTGTTCCAATCTTTCTTTTCCCTCAGCAATCGATGTTCGATCCATTTTGGTTACCCCCTTTTCACAGATTTATCAACCTGGTCTCACTTTGAGTGGCTTTTGATAAGCAAAATGCTCTTTGCAAATCGCTTAAACTCAGTGAATCCCGTCGGTGTAAATGATATGGTGTCCAACTTCATTCCTGCGTCCAAATCGTAAATTTCTATTTTTGCGGACGCAGCCGAGGCTAACCAAGCTATTTCTTCGGTCTTCAGATAAAAATGTAACGTTTCTCCGTCCGCAAGTTTATCAACAGAACCAATCATTCGGAGTTTGTTTTCGCTGAGAGCGATATCATCACAAAACACTTTTACCGCAAATGTCGACTCCGATGTATACCGTTTCTTTGTGCCTTTAAGGATAAGAAGCACCGAAACATCACTCTCGCTTTGCACCCCAAAAAATTTTATTCCAATCTCCGCTTTGCTAAGATTTGGGCTCATTGCCATCGGCATCGGCAGAAGTTCGGAGGTAGCTCCATCATCCGTGATCGCGACATTTATGTAGTCTTTCGAAGAAGTGCCTTTCTTAGCTTGTCCAAAAGTAACCACACCCAGAACCAAAATCAGCAAAATAGCAGAAGGTAATTTCATAGTTTGTATTAGTTTGATTGACATGAGCCCCCCCTCCGACCAACAGCACGAATTCTCATCTAAAGCTTCAACGCTTCCACTCTGCGGTTCACCTCTTCCCAATTCACATTGGTCATAAAAGCATCGACGTATTTCGCGGCAGCGGCACCGTAGTCCATTTGGTAGGCGTGTTCGTACATGTCGAGGACGAGGAGCGGAACGGTGAACGGGGCGTGGGTTGTGTGGTCGGCGGACCAGTAGTTGTGGAGTTCTTTCGTGTGCTGATTGTAGGCAAGAACGGTCCAGCCGGAGCCGCCGGAGAGTGAGTTTCCGGTGAGTTTGAATTCCGATTCCCACGCCTCGTAGCTGCCAAACCACTTCTCGATCAGCTTTTTCGCGTTACCGTCGGCCCTTCCGTTGCCGCCGAGGTTAGCGAAATAGTTCTCGTGCATAACGATCGAGCCTGTGCGGATCAGTTCCTGTCTTTTGAGATCGCCGTAGACGTACGCAGGCAGATCTTTTTCTTTCTTGAGAGCAACGAGCCGCTGTTCGACGACGTTCAGCGCCTTAACGGCACCCGTGTAGTTATTTTCGTGATGCGAACGAATGAGCTTTTCCGAGATTCCCGTCAATTTAGTCGGATCGAACGGCAACGGCCTCGCCACATGCTTCGCCCCAAACGCCGATGCCGGGGCTTCCTGCATCGCCACACTTTCACCGTTAAAAGCCAACACAGCTGCCCCAGCCGCCAAAACACCAGTCATCGCTTCCCGCCTTGATATTTTATTCATATTTTCCTCCACTAAAAGTATAAACCTAAAGGAGGTCAGCCACGAACTTACACGAAAAAACACGAACAAGAGTTTTCAATAAATTCCTGTTCGTGTCTCGTTCGTGTCCGTTCGTAGCTAAATTCTTAAGTTGACCGTCTGGCCGGAGTAGCCCCCGGCACAAACTGTATATCGTCGCTCCGATGCGTGCGGTAATGATTCAACAATAATCGCGGTGCGAGCCGTGCGAGCCACGTGATGCCCGTCAGTTTCCACGACTTGCGATGGACGTTCGCCTCGGCAAATGCCTGATGCGCGTTTCCAAAATCCTCCTTGAGCAAAAACGCCTTTCCGCATTCGACATGAAGATCCGCCAGCAAGGACGCGAGACGGCTATCGAGGATCGATCTTTCCTCTTCGTTCAGCTCGATGGACTTTGCAACGCGATTGAAAACATCGATCTCACGCTGCACGCGGCTGACGCTGTCCCCCGACAAGCTTTCGAGATGCACGCGGTATTTGAGTAAAACTTTCTCCTGATAACCGATCTTAAATCCCTTTTTCGCCATTCGCACCCAAAGGTGAAAATCGTGGGCCCGAGCCCGTTCGTGTTCGAACAGACC
>JANLTF010000561.1:0-1665 GCA_031362825.1 Acidobacteriota bacterium
CGAGCCAGATGTTGTCCGGCTTGAGATCGCGGTGGATGATTCCCTCTTCGTGGGCTTCCTGAACGGCCGAACAAACCTGTTCGAGAATATCGAGCGTCCACCCGACCGGCAAATTTTTCTCTTCGTCGAGTATCTCGCCGAGCGTACAGCCGTCGAGATATTCCATCACGAGATACGCGACCTGTCCGTCACGCGAATCGGCAAATCCGAAATCCGTGACATTAACGACATTCGGATGCCGTAAACGCCCGGCCGCACGTGCCTCACGCCGAAAACGCTCAACAAACTCAGCCCGCTGCATATACTGCGGAGCGATGATCTTGACCGCCACAGGCCGCTCGGTTCCGAGGTGCGTCGCCAGATAAACGGTTCCCATGCCGCCGCGTCCCAACTCGCGCGTCATATGGTATTTTCCGTCCAGCGTCTGGCCTGTGAAGTCCAAATATTTCATAGCACGTAAGTGGAAACTCTAACGGTTTTCCTCTCTTATTTGCAAGTAACTACGCCTCGCCGAGGCATTATGTTTGTTAATTTATTGTAAGGATTTGTTAAGACAAAAATTCCGCTCCGATCGCATAATTTCGCTGTTCGGCAAAAAGAGTGTTGCTATTTAGCACATCTTGAACTAAAATTTTCGAAAATTAACGATTTTTGGTGTAAAAAACCGCAAAATTCCTGTTTTATCTAGTGGAAACGTGTGTTTTATGCGTGCAACGCCGTGTCGGTCGTGTTAGTCTAATTTCCGTGGAGAAAAGCTTTTACAGTTTTTGTTAATAAAATAGCGGACGGGAGAAATTAAATATGAGTTTGGATAAAGGAAAAGCGATCGAGTCGGCATTGGCACAGATCGAGAAGAAGTTTGGTAAGGGATCGATCATGCGTTTGGGCGAACGCCCGCACGAAGACATCGGGGCGATATCGACGACGTGTCTGAGCCTCGATGCGGCGATCGGCGTCGGCGGGTTTCCTCGCGGCCGTATCGTCGAGGTTTACGGGCCTGAGAGTTCGGGCAAAACGACGCTTGCTCTGACGATCGTTGCTTCGGCTCAGAAAACGGGCGGCGTCTGTGCCTACATCGATGCCGAACACGCGATGGACCCCGAATACGCGACCAAGCTCGGCGTCAACATCGACGACATGCTCATCTCGCAGCCCGATTCGGGCGAACAGGCTCTTGAGATCGCCGAAACGCTCATCCGTTCGAACAGCGTCGACGTCATCGTCATCGATTCGGTCGCCGCTCTCGTACCGCGTGCTGAGCTCGACGGCGAAATGGGCGACTCGCTTCCTGGTTTGCAGGCACGCCTGATGTCGCAGGCACTGAGAAAGATCACGGCGATCGTGTCGAGTTCGAACACGTGCTTTATCTTTATCAACCAGCTTCGCGAAAAGATCGGCGTCTTTTTCGGCTCGCCCGAAACGACGACCGGCGGCAAAGCGCTCAAATTCTACGCCAGCCTCCGTCTCGACATCCGCCGCATCGGTGCGATCAAAGACGGCGACAAGGTAGTCGGCAACCGCACCCGCGTCAAGGTCGTAAAAAACAAATGCGCACCGCCATTCCGCGAGTCCGAGTTCGACATCATGTACGGCGAAGGCATATCAAAAGAAGGCGACCTCCTCGACCTCGCCGTCAATCACAACATCGTCGAAAAGTCGGGCGCA
>JANLTF010000121.1:0-9680 GCA_031362825.1 Acidobacteriota bacterium
AATCCCGGAGCCCATTTTTCGATCTCATCGACGGTTCGGTCGGCGACACCGACAGTGTCGTTGTCCATTCCGACGATGAACGACGTTATGGCGTAAATGTTGCGACGAGCGAGGCCTTCGAGCACTCCCTGATAATTTGCGGGTTTCGAGAACGTCTTGTTAACGTCCGCCATGTTTGCCGGATCGATCGATTCCATACCGATAAAGATCCAGCGGGCACCAGCGTCGGCGATGAGGTCGACGAGCTCTTCGTCAGCGAGAAGATTTGCACTGATCTGTGCGACCCAAGGTAGCGTCGCACCGGCGGCGATCATATCGCGGAGCAGTCCCTTGAGACGTTTTTTGTTGATCGCGAGATTGTCGTCGATAAAGAAAACCGCGATCTGGCCTTTTTCTTTTTTCGCACGAGCTTTCAATCTCAGTAATTCCTCGATGACGCTTTCGTTTGAGCGAAAACGGATCGAATCGCCAAAGAATCCGGTGACAGTACAAAATTCGCAGCCGTACGGACAACCGCGGCCCGTCTCGATCGGCACTACAAAAAACTTGCCCCAGCCTTCGCCCATTTTCGATAATGCCGGCTGCAGCATCTTTGGTACAAGACTAAACTGGTCGAGATCTAGCGTTTCCCAGGGAATGTGCGGATAAGGCTGTAGATTTGGCTTTTTGTCGTTGCCCGCGGGATCGACCTCGGGCATGTAGATGTCTTTAAGTTCGCCGCGGGCTGCGTCGGCAACCATCAGCGGCCATGTTTCGTCGGCTTCGCCGAGGGCGATTGCGTCCGCGTGTCGTGGGCCGCCGTCGCGTCCAAGAGCTTCGTCCGGGCATTCCGTCACGTGCGGGCCGCCCATTACCACCTTAAATCCTGCTTCGCGAAGGCTGTCGGCGACGAGATAGGCACGCGCGACCATGCGCGTCATCGCTCCGATTCCGACGAGGCCGATGTCCTGATCCTTACAAAACTGCACTAGCTCGGGCCGCGTCATCGCCTTTGCGTTACCGTCGATAAGAATGACTTCGTGCTCCGGCGGCGTCAAAGACTGCAACAGGAACATCCAAAGATGCGGCATAAAATTCCGCGTAATGCCGTTATCAGGGTTGTAAAGAAGTATCTTCATCTAAATCAATTTACGAACGACCGCTTGAACCGAAACTACGGGCTCACCAACTTCGAGGAGTATTTTATTTGAATCCAAGGTTTAAATAAAAAACAGACTTCTATCTTTACACGTTTTTTCGGATTTGGCTATTTTAAAACAGCCTTCCTGATTATTGGCAAAAACAACCAATCGGGCATTAGTCGGCGAGCGAGGAGGATAGCACGCGAATTGACCTGATACCGCAGTTTGGACAAATCGTCGGTTGCGGCCCGGTAGATGGTCTCAGCGACGACGGTGCCGTCGGGGCCGGTCTCGCCGGCTTTTTGCAGGCTTGGCAGGGCACGGGCGACGAAATTATCGTAGGCCGTGAGGCCTTCTTTTTTGGATATGCTCTGCGAACGGGCGTAGAAATCGGTCTTGATCGGGCCGGGCTCAATGATCTTTACGCGGATGCCGAATTCTTTTAGTTCGTAAACGAGGCCCTCGGAAAAGCCTTCGAGGGCCCATTTTGAGGCGTGATAGATGCTGTAAAGCGGAAACGTCAAGCGGCCGCCCATTGAGGCGACGTTGATGATCGTTCCGCCACGTTGCTCGCGAAAGATCGGCAAGATCTCGCGGCAGACGTTCATCACGCCGTAAACGTTGGTCTGCATTTGCTGCTCGATCTGTTCGGGCGTTGCCGCCTCGAACGGGCCGACGACGGCAAAGCCGGCATTGTTGACGACCGCGTCAATTCGCCCGAATTTTTCGATCGTCGCGGCGATCGCTGCTTTTATCGAAGCGACATCGGTCACATCCAGATGCATGCATTCGATATCGGCGATCTTTTGTAGGTCGGCGGCGTCTTCGGGCGAGCGCATTGTGGCGGCTACCTTCCAGTTTTTAGTCTGGAAAAGCTTGGCGGTTTCGAGACCGATTCCGGTCGAAGCACCGGTGATGAGTACGACTTTGTTCATAGTTTGAATCTTATCACGATGGAAGTTAACCGCAGAGACGCTGAGACGCCGAGAAAAAGATCCAGCAATTTTCTTTTGTCTTCTCCGCATCTCTGCGTCTCTGCGGTTAAATCGTCCTATGTTAAGATTCAACTATGAAGTTCCTACATATCGCCGATGTACATCTGGGGTGTACGCGGTATCAGTTGGCTGAGAGTCCGCGGGATTTCTTTGATGCTTGGGTCGATGTTTTGCAGCGGTATGCGATCGATGAGAAGGTCGATTTTGTGATAATGTGCGGCGATTTTTTTCATAAAAGATCGGTGCCGCCCGAGACGATGAACTACGCGGTCGAAGGCTTGACCAAGGTCCGGGAGGCTGGAATTCCGGTCGTTACGATCGAGGGGAATCACGATCAGAAACACAGCGACAACGAATTTAGCTGGCTTCGATCGCTGTCGAGTTGGGGGCTGGTCAAGCTGCTAGAACCAAAACTCGTCGATAACAAAATGACCTACTCGCCATGGGACGAAGCTTCGAAGAAAGGCGGGTATATCGACATTGGCAGGGCAAGAGTTTTCGGTTCTGATTGGTATGGTGCGTCAGGGAATTGGGCGATCCCGATGTTGACCGAGGCCATAAAAGAGAACCGCCGTGATGGGGCTTTTCATATGCTGATGCTCCACACCGATGTGGAAGGGCACCAGATGCATCCGATCCCGGCGTTGTCGGTCGCTGCGCTTTCGGAACTGAAGACGGCGGTCGAATATGTTGGGCTTGGCCACACTCATAAGCATTATGAGATCGACAATTGGGCGTTTAATCCGGGCTCGATCGAGATCACGAATATTGCCGAGTTTCGCGAAAATCGAGGAGCGTTTATTGTTGAGGTCGATAAGCAAAACAAAGTGACGGCCCGGCATGTGACCGATTATCATTTTCGGCCCTTCCAGCAATTGCCTTTTAATGTCACAGGTTATGACGATGCAAAGGCGATCACGGAAAAAGTGTTGGAAATGATCCGCACCGAGGCACGCGTTGCCGAGCCGGGCAAGCCGCAGCCGATAATCGAGATCTCGCTGCGGGGGCAGTTGGGCTTTCCAAATTCGCTGCTTGAGATACAGAAAATGCGGGACGAAACGAAGGCGATCACCGATGCCCTGCATGTACGAATCAAAAATCATTCGGTCCCGGCCGACTATTTTGAAACACCCGAAGAAACTGACGACGCCGGCCGCGAACGCCTCGAACGCCGCGTGATCGACGATCTAGTTTTACGCGACAACCGATACAAAACGCGTATCGACGACATCTCAGATGCTATCATCGGCGCCAAACGAATGGCCCTCGGCGACGACGAACCGGCGAAGATCGCGGAGTTTATTGGTTTGAAAACAGTTCCGAGTTCACAGTTCGGAGTTCCGAGTCGAGAACGTCCTGAGTAACTCGAAACTCGGAACTTCGAACTCTAAACAAACAACCTATGTCAGAATCTCTAGAAAAAATGCTCGGTATCGACCGCCTTCCGCTCTTTCCGTTGCCGCTCGTGATGCTGCCGAACGAGATATTGCCGCTGCACATCTTTGAGGAGCGGTATCGACAGATGCTCGCGGATGTTGAAGATACACACAAGATGTTCGGGGTCGTTTATTTTGAGCCGATGGAAGATTTTATCGAACGGCCCGTGTCGGGAGCGGTCGGCTGCGTCGCCGAAATACGGGATACCGATATACTGGCCGACGGGCGTGCGAATATAGTGACGATAGGCATCGTACGGTTTCGGCTTCTTGATTATATCGACGCGGACGAGCCGTATTTGGTCGCCGATATAGAGTATTTCGAAGACGACGCGTCGGGCGATGGGGGAACTGAACCGCTGGCAGACGAGGTCTTCGAACTCTTTCAACGGATCGCCAAAGCGGCATTCAAAATGAGCGGCGGCCGCGGCCGTATGCCAGACATACAACGTGGCGACCCGGAGCAACTCTCGTTTCTAGTCACGGCGGCCTTTAATTTTGAGAATGAACTCAAATATGAGCTCCTAGAGATGACTTCTACATCCGAACGCCTCGAAAAGCTCCGAGATATCCTAAAGAAAATGGTCGGGCAAATGGAAGAGAGTGCTGACATTCACGCCGTATCCAAAACGAATGGGCATAGTAAGAAGAAGCTTGATCTGTAGGAAAGAAGGGCTCGTCCAAAGAGTCAAGGCCACAGAATCACGCAAATATTTTTGAACGCGGATTGGGCGGATCAGGCAGATTAGGACGGATTTTTAAATAGATCCGTAAAATCCGCCTGATCTGCTCAATCCGCGTTCAAAATAAGTTTGTTGGTTTTACAATTCTCGATTTTTTGACGG
This sequence comes from Acidobacteriota bacterium, assembly GCA_031362825.1. Taxonomy (GTDB): domain Bacteria; phylum Acidobacteriota; class Blastocatellia; order Pyrinomonadales; family Pyrinomonadaceae; genus OLB17. The sequence continues at coordinate 4,398 of JANLTF010000121.1, forward strand.
CCTCGTCTCAGTTAGATAGCGCCGACCGGAAGAAATCGATCACCCGTTGGTCATAGCTTTCGCTTTGTTCCATTGAGGCGTTGATGATGCTGTAGCCGGATGGGCTGAGGTCTAGTTTTTGTTCGATCTTATTGCTGACGGCAAAGCACTTGGCGAGTTTGCCGGTCGATTCTTGAAAGGTTTGCGCGTCGAGGCCGGCGAGCAGCAAGATCTTGCGGTCGTCGATCGTTCGGGCTGTTTCGCAGAAAGATTCGTGTTTGTAGCATCCGTCATAGAAATACAGATAGGTGCCGAGACGGGCGAATTTGGCGGTGAAACTGCTGGCGAAGGGAAACCGGCGTTCGAGGGCATTTTCGAGAAGCTGGTCGGAATTTGCGGGAACCGAATCGAGGGCTATTGCCTTGATCGTCTTGTCTTTAGCCGCAACGGTCAATGCAGACAACGAGCCTAATTCAACACCGTAAACGCCGATATCTTTGCCAACCAGCGTGATCTGATTCGCTGTTTTCAAGCCGCGGACAAATTCGACAGCAGACGACGCGTCTTCGGTCTCGCACCCGCCGAATGAGCAGATCTTATTCTTAGGCTCGATGCCGTGTGCCCGCAGATCAGGCATCAGGACCGTGAAATTTGTTGATTCGTTGAGCTTGACGCCGAGATTGAGAACGTATGATCGGTCGGCTCCGTATTTGTGAAACAAGATCACGGCAGGAGCATTTTCAGCGCCGCGAAGCAGCCAGCCTCTGGCACCTGAACCGTCACGATTGGTCCAGTTTTCGTCCGTGACCTGCGCGGCACGCGAGCTGAGCTGGCCAAATTTTTCGGGCGTGACGAGATATCCGGCGGTCTGCGGCCGAGCTGTTTTGTAAACGAGCCAGATGGAAAATCCGGCGACGGCCGCTACGATGATCAGCACCACCGGAAACAGCATTCGGAAAACACTTTTGAATAAACGAGTCGACTTAGCCATAGAGAGGTTTGCAATTAGTCAGGAACCAATAAAGCGTGAGAGCGGACGGAGAAAGCCAAAACGGAAAAGGCTTTCGATATGACACCTTAGATGTTAACATAAATTGCAGTTTTTCGATAGGATTTTTTAATGACAAAAACGCTCCATTTTTTCGTATTTTTCCTTATATTTACGGTGCTTTGCGGCGCCGCTTTTTCGCAAACTACGTCGGCCATTCCGGGCTCGGAGATCCTTCCGCTTTCGCAGATCAAGGAAGGTATGCGCGGAACGGCATTGACGGTCTTTAGGGGCACGAAACCTGAGGAATTCGGGGTTGAAATACTCGGTGTTGTGCCCGGTTCGATCGGGCCGCATCAGGACCTGATAATCGGGAAATTGAGTGGTGCAAATGCGATGCGCACCTTTGTTTTTGCCGGAATGTCAGGCTCGCCGGTTTATATCGACGGCAAGATCGTCGGGGCGATCTCGTACAGTTTTCCTTTTGCAAAAGAGCCGATCTGCGGCATCACGCCGATAGAACAGATGATCTCGCTATTTGAGAAAGTGCCGGTGATGAGGCAGGCATCGAACGAACCGAGAACCCTTTCGATGGCCGAACTCAGGGCCGACCGTTGGAATATTGATCTCGCTTCAAATTACGCTTCCGAACGGCCGATCCTGTCCGGAATGTCTTCAAATTCCGCTCTCGCACAAGTTGCGGGACAGAGCATGGTGCGAATCGCGACGCCGCTAACTTTCGCGGGCATTTCACAATCGACGCTCGACGTTTTTACACCCCAACTGACAAAGGCGGGAATCTTGCCCGTTGCGGCACTTGGCGGCGGATCTAAGATCGATTCGCTTAAGAAGGCCGATGCCTCTACACTGCTTGGCGGGACCTCTGTCATTGTTCAACTTGCACGAGGCGATATTTCGATCGGTGCGGCTGGAACGGTGACGTTGCGTAATGGTGAGAAAATTTACGCGTTTGGCCATCCGTTTTTCAGTCTCGGTTCGACCGAATTGCCGATGAACGAATCGCACGTTGTTACGGTCGTGCCGAATACGAACAACTCTTTCAAGCTCGCCGTGCCGGACGCGATGGTAGGTTCGCTGACGCAGGATCGAGCGACTGGGATTTTCGGGAAACTCGGCCAGACTCCGCGAATGATACCTGTAAAACTGAAGGTAACGAATAGTCGCGGGAGCAGCGACGAGATAAATTTTGAGTCGGCGATCGATGATTTTCTGACGCCGCTGATCTTAAATATCGGCGGCCAGAACGTCATACAGGCGAATGAGCGCGGCATCGGCGATATGACGATCGATGTGAAAGGCGAGATCGCTATTCGCGGCGAAGAAACGGTTCGCATCGACCGACGGTTTGCAGGGCCGCAGGCGACCGCGTTTGCCGCGTCGGCCGCCGCTGTGCCGCTTGCATCGCTGCTGAAGGCGAATTTCGATGGCCTCGACATTACGTCCGTAAATCTCACATTCAACATTGCCGAAGGCAGCAAAACCGCCGCTCTCGAACGCCTTGCCGTCGACCGTCTGCAAGTAAAACCGGGCGAGAACCTCAATTTTTCGGTCTTTGTCCGCAACGACGCAGGGAAATTGATCGAGCAGCCGGTTTCGATCACCGTTCCGAAAGACGCTCCGGCCGGGCCGATGTCGCTGCTCGTAGGCGACGGGAATGCGGTCCAGGAAAATGCGGCTATCAAACAGCTCGCCCCGAAATCGGCCGCCGAATTGATCCGCATTATCAATTCGCTGAAACGCCCGGACCGCCTGTACGCAATTCTCTGCCGAACCTCCACCGGAGCCGTCGTCGGAGCCAGTGAAATGCCGAACTTGCCGCCGTCCGTCCTAGCCACGATGAACAACGACCGCACAGTCGGCGGAGCAAAGCCGACGACGCAGAAAGTGGTTTTCGAACAGGGTCTGCCGGCTTCGGAATATGTGGTCGCTGGTTCGCAGACTATCGCAATTGAAATCGTCAGGTAGTCGATCATTTTTTTAACGAGAGCGAGGTCAACGGTAAAAATGCCGTTGACCTTTTTGTTTAAATTTGGCAATCTAAAATGTGAATAACCTAAATAAAACGCTGCACGCGGCCCGTTTTGCAGCTGAAAAACACACCGGGCATTTTCGCAAAGGTTCGCGTCGCGAACCATACATCAATCACCCGATCGAAGTAGCAAATCTGATCGCCAATGTCGGCATGATCGACGACGAGGACATTCTCTCGGCGGCATTGCTGCATGACACGGTCGAGGATTGCGACGTCACGGCGGACGAGATCGGCGAGAAATTTGGCGAGATCGTCGCGGCTTATGTTTTAGAGGTGACGGACGACAAACAGTTGCCGAAGCACGAACGCAAACAGCTCCAGATCGAGCACGCACCCCACCTATCGTACGGCGCCAAGGTGATCAAACTCGCCGACAAGATAAGCAACGTCCGCGACGTCATTGCAAGTCCGGCCGAAGATTGGGACAAGCAGCGACGTGTCGAATATGTTCAATGGGCGGTCAATGTCGTTGAAGGTTTGAGAGGATCTAGCGATCAGCTCGACGAACTATTCGACGAGGTCGTCGCGATGGCAAACGACAGACTGGCTGAATTGGATTAAACGGGCTGCGTGTCGCCCTCGACCCAATGTTCTCCATCGGCGAACACCTCTTTCTTCCAGATCGGAACGGTGCGTTTTAGCTCTTTGATGAGCCATTCGCAGGCAGCGAACGCTGCCCGACGGTGTGGTGACGCGACCGAGATGACGACGCTCGTTTCGCCGATCTCGAGCCGCCCTAAGCGGTGGACGATGCCGACGTTTGAGATCTCAAACTCCGCTTTGACGCGGACGATCAGCTTTTCCATCTCTTTCAAAGCCATCGGCTCATACGCCTCGTATTCCAGATACTCAGTCTCGCGAACCTCGCCCGTCTCTTTGTCTTTTGTAAACTGCCTCGCATAACCATCCAAAGTCACTGTCGCCCCGCACTCCGGCGGCACCACGCGTCGTGCGACGCCGGTGATGTCGATGGCTTGGGTTGTGAGTTCTACAAAGTTGTCCATCGAGAATCATCGGATTCAACCTTCACTTGCCAAAAGGAGATCTCAAATTCTTCCAAATTCTCGATATCCTCAGGTTGATGGAAATTGACTTGGCATGGGCGGTTTGGGTATTCGTAAGCCAATTTTGCCTTATAGATAGAAGTGAGGGTCTCGCCCAGAAGTACGACTTTATCGGCTGTTAAATCTGCACACCCCACGTGTTGAATATCGAAAATGTGCAAGTGATTCATGACGGTCTCGATGCCACGCTTGTTGCCAGAAAGCGCCACCTCAAAGCCTCTCAACGAACCTAAGTTGAAACCTTCCCTTAAAATATAGTCTTCGAAGACCACGAATGTTGGCCAAAAGACGGACGCGTATCCAACTGCTAAGGAGAATGACCCTTCACTAGAAATCCAAGTCTCCAAGTCAATTCCCGCACCGTCATTCCAAGCGCCCAGTTCCTCATGCATACTCGGCGGAGTTCTCATATCTTTATTCGCTAGGTCGGTCGATCTGAGCCTGAAGTTCTGTTGGCAACCGATCCCAAAGTTCTGGATGCGATTCCACCAACCGGGTGATATCAGCTAAGTCCTTGAACCGTTTGCTTTGACGTCGTTTCGGATCGCTCCACGCTCGAATTTTTCCAGTTAACGTATCCTCAAGCGACGCAACTCTCATGAGGATTCCGTGTACATCTGCTGCAATTCCACGTGATGCGTAATCACGGTACATATCTTCCGTTGTTAATTGAATGGCGACCTTTGACGAGCCCTTGAAATTGATCGACCAATCAAACTCTTCGGCAGAGAAACCTGCCGCGATCAAAGTGGATTCGGCCTTTTCGATGGAGTCTGCGGCCACCACAAAATCTACATCCAATGTCACCATTTGCTCAGCAGCCCAATGGTTGACGGCGATGCCGCCGATCGCACACCACAAAACGTCAGCCTTTTCGAGTGCGTCTACAAAACGCATCACGTCATCGGTACCGCCATGGGTTTGCCAATCGTAGAATTGCTTCTCAGTCATAACACTACCGATAATAACCGCTTTCTCAGCCACCAGAAACCGCGGTGAAGATCGCGAGCTCGTCGCCGTCGTTTAGAATTTCATCGCCCGACACATATTTTTCATTCACAGCGCAATGAAGTATATGATTTCCCAGCTTTGGGAATTTTTCTTTAATTTCATTCAAAGCCGTATTTGCAGTTACGCTTGGCATTAAGAGTATCTCCGTGCGATGTGTGCCTACGATCTCCGCAGTCGCTCCGAAAAAT
>JANLTF010000124.1:0-4068 GCA_031362825.1 Acidobacteriota bacterium
GTCAACGACACGGTGGGGCCGTTCGCGTGGGTCGGTGTTGCGGCAAGCTCGGGGTTTTCAACAATTAGGAATGAACCCGAGGAATGGGGCAAGTCCGCGAAGGGTTTTGGCAAGCGTTTCGCTTCGACATTTGGCAAGAACGTCATTCGAAACACCGCAATGTACGGCATGGACGAAGCTCTGAAGATCGACAGCCATTTCTATCGCAGCAAGAAGCGTGATTTCGGTTCGCGGGCCGGCAATGCGATCGCCTCGACCTTTACAGCCAGGACCGCGAGCGGCAAACGGACGGTCGGAGTGTCACGAATCGTCGGCACATACGCCGCAAACGTCATCGCCGCCGAAGCATGGTATCCGCCGCGATACAACTGGAAAGACGGCATGAAAAGCGGCACGATCTCGCTCGGTATCAACTCAGTGATTAATCTCTTCAAAGAGTTCGTCCTTAAAAAGTAACCGATCGGACATTGTCTAGCGCGACCCTATGGCATTCGTTTTTACCCAATAGCTCAGTCAATGTGTAGGCGGCGTTTTACAGGCATTGTTTTTGGCACGGTGTGGCTTAACGTCGTTTTACCGTGAATGGATTTCACTTTGCAACTGTCTTTGACCGCTAGATTAAATTTGTTTCGGGAATCGATGTCCTTGGCATGGGACTCGGTCCGTGCCAATCGGACGCGCTCGGCGCTGACGATACTCGGAGTAGTCGTTGGAGTAGCTGTCGTTGTGATAGTAGCGGCGTTGTTGCAGGGGGCTCAAGCCTTCGTTGTAAATTCGACCGCCGGATTTGCTCCCGACGTGCTACGTATCGAAAAAGCGTCCTTCCAAGACTTTGGTGCCGACGGGCAGGCGTTTGTTGAGGCTCAGGCAAAGCGGCCCGACATGTTCGTCGAAGATCTCGAATATTTAGCCGACCGTTTGGGGGATGAGATCGAATTCGGAGCACAAGGAGCCGCTGTCCTTCCTGCTCGCCGCGGTGCCAAAACGCTCGTTGGCGTTTCTATACAGGGCGTGACGCCAAACATTACGGATCTATCAAACATAAAGATCGCGTACGGACGCGGACTTGCGTCGACCGATGACACGTATCGGCGAAACGTCTGCATTATCGGCCAAGATCTGGTTGACGAGCTATTCCCGACAACCGGAGCGATCGGCGAAGATATTCAGCTCGGGCAGGTCCGGTATCAGGTCATCGGCGTTGCCGAAGCTCGAGGGTCCTCGTTTGGGTCTTCTCAGGACGGCTTTGTTCAGATCCCGCTTGGAACCTTTACTCGGGTCTTTGGCGCACGTTCGCGTTCGCTCGCCATACTCGCCAAGGCCAAAGACACAGAAAAGCTATCGCTTGCAGATGTCGAGGAACGTGTTCGCGTGGCAATTCGCATCCAACGTAAAACCGTCGGCACTGACAAAGAGGATGATTTTAGCTTTGTGACTGCCAAGAGCGTGCAGGCATTTTCGGCTTCGCTGACTGGCATCGTCGGCACCATTGTTTTTCCGTTGACCGGCATTTCGCTGTTTGTCGGCGGCATTGTCGTTATGAACATGATGCTCTCGTCGGTGACCGAGCGAACGCGTGAGATAGGGATCCGATTAGCGGTTGGTGCAAGGCGGCGTGACATTCTGATCCAGTTTTTGATCGAGACGACGACGTTGACGGTGATCGGCGGAGCGATCGGCGTACTGTTTGCGGCGGGCATTATCTGGCTGCTGGCGTGGGCAACAAAGCTGCCGTTGAGTCTTCCGATATGGGCGGTGGCGGCGGCTATCGGCGTGTCCTGCGCGGTAGGAATAGTCTTTGGTGTGGTTCCGGCGAGACAGGCAGCGGCTCTGGACCCGATCGAGGCTCTTAGGTCGGAGTGATCTTACTAGCTAAATTGACGTGAATATTCAAGGCATAACTGACACGTGGCAAACAGTCGTTGATTCAATACGCAGTAATAAACTGCGTGCGGGACTGACGTTGACCGGGGTAATTATCGGAACGGCGGTCGTTGCTCTCGTTGGTGCGGTTTTGACAGGGCTTTCGCAGCGGGTGCAGGAGACTTCGGAAAAGAGTGCTCCGAACGTCATCTATTTTACAAAACAAGCCCGTATCGGCCCTTCGCTCCAGCAACCGACGGCAGAGGAACGTCAACGCAAGGATTTTACGCTCAGCGATGCGATCGCCGTTTCCGAATTGAGTTCACCACAAGCGGTCTCGCCGCAGAAGGTCCGTGGCAGCTACGGCCCTTCTGCAGACATCCCAAAGCTAACTGCCCGTTCGCGCGAAGGGATCAACCCGCTGATCCTCGGCGTTTGGGAAAATTATCCGGACGTGATCAACGTACCGATCGAAAAGGGGAGATTCTTCAACGAAACCGAGCGGCGCGGAAGGGCATCGGTCGTAGTAATTGGTCATGGCATTGCAAAGCAGGTCGTCGAAGAACTCGATCCGGTTGGCGAGGATGTCAAGATCGACGGCAGACTCTTTCGCATTATTGGGGTACTTGCCAAATCGACAGGCGAGGGCGTGATCGGAAGCGATGAGATCGACGAGCGGTCGGTTTATATGCCATTTGAGACTTCGGAAAAATTCTACCCCGAGGTCGAAGAGACGCTCATCGTCGTCCGGGCTCCAAATGGACGTGTCGACGAAGTAACAGACGAAGTGACCTCGTTGTTACGAATACGGCGCGGCCTGAAATCATCGGACGCTAACAACTTCGGCGTGAACCGCTCAGAACAGATATTCCAGCTCGTCGATGATGTCATCAATGGACTTGGCATTATCGTGGTGCCGATCGCTCTCGCCAGTTTGTTTGTCGGTGGTGTCGGGGTTATGAATATTATGTTGGTCTCCGTTAAAGAGCGGACGGCGGAGATCGGTATTCGACGAGCTCTTGGGGCAACCCGTATCGATATATTGACGCAGTTTCTGCTCGAGGCGATCGCGTTGACGGCCCTTGGCGGTCTGAGCGGGATCGCGACTGGGCTGTTTCTCGCATTTGCCGTCAGAAGTATCATCAGCTTTCCCGCGGCTGTGCCGTTTTGGGCGATCGCAGCAGGATTCGGAGCGTCAGTGTTGGTAGGATTGATCGCGGGATTTTATCCGGCGCTTCAGGCGTCGCGGCTCGATCCGGTCGAAGCGATGCGAAGAACATAAAGCAATAACACGAATCACGCGAATAAGAGTCTTCTGATTCGTGTGATTCGTGCAATTCGTGGCAAAATTCTTAGAATGAATGTCACTGATCTCGAATGTGCCCTTTGCGGTCTCCGCCACGAGGCGAATACGCTACAAAATCTCTGCATAACCTGCGGCAAGCCTTTGCTTGTTCGTTATGATCTCGAAAAGGCGGCGAAGACGCTGACGCCCGAATCGCTAAAGACACGCGATTCCGATCTGTGGCGTTACCGCGAAGTCTTGCCCGTCGTCAACGAGGCGAACATCGTCACCCTCGGCGAAGGCTGGACGCCTCTGTTTAAGACGGACAGGCTCGCGGCGACGTTGCCGATCAAACTCGACCTCTACATCAAAGACGAAGGCCAGAATCCGACGCAGTCGTTCAAGGCTCGCGGTATGACCGCCGCGATCTCGATGGCGAAGGAGCTAGGTGTGACAAAACTTGCGGTCCCGTCCGCGGGTAACGCAGCCGGAGCGTTGGCCGCGTACGCCGCTCTCGCAGGGATGGAAGCCAACATCTTCATGCCCGCCGACACGCCGCGTGCGAACATCGTCGAATGCCAGCAGACCGGAGCCAACGTCACGCTCATTGACGGCCTCATCACCGACTGCGGCAAGATCGTCGCCGAACGAAAAGACGAAATGGGCTGGTTCGACGTCTCCACCCTAAAAGAGCCCTACCGCGTCGAAGGCAAAAAGACGATGGGCTATGAAATTGCGGAGCAATTTTCGAGTGCGGAACGCGGAACGCGAAATGCGGAGTCAGGAAATTCTGAAATCCGCACTCCGCACTCCGCACTCCGCAATCTTCCAGACGTGATCCTCTACCCGACCGGCGGCGGCACGGGCTTGATCGGGATGTGGAAAGCCTTTGACGAAATGGAGCAGATGGGCTGGATCGG
>JANLTF010000609.1:0-10020 GCA_031362825.1 Acidobacteriota bacterium
CAACAGGATTCTTTGACGCTGGCAGATCGCTACTAACAGGCCTCGTTTCAACTGTCGTTGTCTCAGTTGTCGTCGCAGTCGCCGTTGACCTAGCCCTTAGCATTTCAGAAATTACGTCTTCGCTTACACCGGCTGTCTTTAGCTCCACAAGCTTTCGAACGGTGGTTTCGAATTTAGTCTTCGTGGTCTGAATTTTTTGAATTATCAATGACTTCGCAAAGCCTGCCCTAGTCAATTCAATAACACCATCGTTTGAAAGTGTTTCGTCCTGTGCTATTGTGGTGATTCCAAATATCAATAGAGCGGCGAATGAAAGAAAAAAGTGTCTTCTTTTGGACATGAAATTATTCCCCTTACGATTAGTTCGTTTTCTCATTTAGACCTCACGAAAGTGCATCTTTAGACAACCGGAAAAAGATAGTTCCGCTGATATGTTGGTGAGGTATATCTTACATATCGTGTAAATGGGCCTTCATTGCCAGCAGCGTCGCCATTGAAAACGATTCTGTACTGCGAGCCCGGACCTGCACCGGTGAAATCAAAATACATTAATACAGCATGTTGCTGTCCTGCCGACTTAGTTACTGACCAACGGAACGCGTCCTTCGCCGGATCGCCATCTCTGACCGCGGTATAGTTATTTCCAAGCCCAACGCTCGGATATACGTCAATGGTCACGTTCTCTCCCTGATTAACAGTAAATCCAATAGCTGTGTCTTTCATAAATTCTCCTGTTTTTGACTTAGGGCGGTAACTCCCAATTCCTTAACGGCATATGCGCCTAAAAGCCTTGCTCTTAAAAGCTATAAAACTGCCCCTTGATCTTTTGGTTTTAGAAAGACTGCGAAGTGTCGATGGTTGAGGACGGTTCGCAGTTTTTCGGTTTGAATAGTTTGTCGTGATCTCGCGGACGGGTAATCCAGGGAACCACTTGGGTGAGCGACAGGGGCTGACGGTCCGTCCGTGAGGTGAACGCTCTGTGAGGTACTGCTTTGGGTTTTGATAGTCATAGTACACCCGTTTTTTGAAAAAGCAAGTAAAAAGTTTCGTGACCGTGAAAGAAGTCTGGTCAGCGAATCGCAAATGTCCGGAAAAATGTGTTCGGAAATTGGCTAAATTTTCAATAAATATTGCTTGTTCACGGGTATATGAGTTTTATGTGCGAAATCTTACAGATTTTTTTGCTTTTTTTATTTTTTTTTCGCGAAGGGAAAAAGTAGTGATGAGTGGGCGATCTGATGGAGTAGGCCTTAGCCAGTTTCTAACAGTTACGAGTTGATCAGTTTTTAGTTCACAGTTAAAGCAACTGACAACTGTAAACTTTTTAATCATTAACTGTTAGAGCGTATCGCCTTCATATTACCTTCCTGCGGCGAGGAAGACGTTTTGGGCGATGGCGTTGTAGTATTCGACCGGGGCGAGGTCGTCGGTGATTACTGGGGAATCGGGTTGCGGATCGAAGGGATACAGGTGTGCGAGCAGGGAAGCGATCTCGGGGTCGGGGCTTGTTAGATCGATCGCCGTTGATGAATTTGTGGCGACGATCATTAGGTTTTGGAGGCGTTCGTCGGGGTAATCAGTGTTTACTTTGAAGAGGTAAACATTCGGGAAAACGGCGCGGTATGTGGCGAGTTCGGCGTGTAAGAAACGGCTGGCCGGGCCTTCGATCGACGAGCCGAGGTTGAATATCACGACACCGTCGTCGCGCAGATTTCGACGCATCTCGCGGACGGCTTCGACGGTAGTGAGTTGGTAGGGAACTGAGAATAGCGAGCCGAAGGCGTCCATCATTATGGCGTCGTATTTTGCCGCTTCGGAACGGCGAAGGAACGTGCGGCCGTCTTCGTGAGTGATACTTAGCCGAGTGTTCTTCTCCAGTTTGAAGAAACGCTCGGCGATCTGGGTCATCTGCGGGTCGATCTCTACGACATCGATATTTACTAGCTCGTAACGTCGCAGAAAATCTTTCGGCACTGAATATCCGGCCCCGCCGATCACCAGAACGTCTCGAAAGTCAGGCTTGAAATGTCTCGTCAGATGATAGTAGCGGCTGTACTCGAACACGTGTTCGTCACTGTCGAAAAACATCGCTGACTGTGAAAAATACGGGTCGGTGGCGAGAGCCTGGATCGGCTTTCGGGTGTCCGGATCGATCGTGCGAACGACCTGAACGCGGCTGTATTCGGTGTCGATGTCGTGGAGATCGTTAGCCTGCCGAAGAAGAATCGTGCTGGCTTCGTTAGAGACGATCGAAAACACAAAGACGATGATGACAGCGATATTCGTTCTTGAAATCGCAAATGGTACCAAGACCAGCGAAAGGCTGATCAGTACAGCTGAAAGCCCGTACAAAGTTCGTACGCTGCCAACAAAAGGAATAAGGAAAAAGCCGGCCGCGAAGGTGCCGAGAATGCTACCTACCGTCGATAGGGCATACAATCGCCCGACCGTTTTCCCGGCGTCTTCGAGCGTCACCATCCGCAGCTTAACGGCATACGGCGTAACAAAACCGAGGCAAACACTCGCAGGTGCGAACAGAATAAGCGACGCGATAACGGACCGAAGTTCAATACCGACAGGGGCTGAAGCGACGAACGATAACGCGATCTCCTTGATCAAAACGGTCAGCGATATCAATCCTCCGGCGACAAAGCACACCGACGCAAGGATGCGAAGATCGGGTTTGCGATCAGCCATTCGTCCGCCTAGCCAATAGCCGAGACTCAGGCTGCCGAGAATTACGCCGATCAGGCTCGTCCAGACGTATGTCGAAGCCCCGATGAACGGCGACAGCACGCGAGAACCGATGATCTCATACGTCATCACGACGCCGCCACAGACGAAGACCGTGATATCGAGGATGCTCTGGCGAACCAGTTTTTCAGACATTTGAACTAAAGCCTACACAAAAAAGAACGGAGCAGGCAATTGCCCGTTCCGTTCTTTTCGATTTCATTGGATGGGCATCCAAAATGCCCATAGATTAACGGATTTACGCACCTTCTATGCTACCGCTGCTTTTTTTTCGTCCGTTGCGTTTACGAACGTGAGCCATTCAGCTCCAAACGGAGCAGGCCGCGTCGCGTCGATGATCTTGAAGAATTCGTCCTGAAGCATCTTGGTCATCGGGCCGCGTCTACCTTCGCCGACCGTGATGCGGTCAACGGCTCGAATCGGTGTGATCTCGGCCGCTGTGCCAGTGAAGAAAACCTCGTCAGCGAGATACAAAGCCGCACGCTGGATATTTGTTTCGATCACCTCAATACCGAGTTCTCTGGCGATCTGAACGACCGAATCCCGAGTAATTCCTGGTAAGACAGACGCTCCGAGCGGCGGTGTGATCAGCTTTCCGCCGTTTACGAGGAAGATGTTTTCGCCCGATCCTTCTGACACAAATCCGCGATCATCGAGCGCAATGCCCTCGGAGAATCCGCCCAAGATCGCTTCCATCTTAATGAGTTGCGAATTCATATAATTCGCACCGGCCTTCGCCATTGCGGGCATTGAATTGGTCGTGATTCGCGTCCAGCTTGACACGCAGACGTCGATGCCGTTTTCGAGGGCTTCTTCGCCGAGGTATTTGCCCCACTGCCACGTCGCGATGTATGAATCGATCGGTGCCGGGAAAGGATTGACACCGAATGACGGGTTTTCGTCGCTCAGGCCTCGCACGATGATCGGCCGCAGATAGCAGTGCTCAAGATCGCTCATGCGGATCAGTTCGACAGCCGCGTCGCAGAAATGGTCGCGTGTAAAAGCCGAATCCATACGATAGATCTTCGCCGAATTCACCAACCGTTGCATATGCTCGGTAAGGCGAAAAACTGCCGGACCTTTCGAGGTCTCGTAACAGCGAATTCCTTCGAAAACGCTAGAACCGTAATTGACTACGTGCGACATCACGTGGATCTTTGCGTCATTCCAATCGATAAATTCGCCGTTCTTCCAAACCTTCGACGAGATCTTCATCGTACTCACATCTTTTCCGGACATATTCTGATAATGCTCCTAAAACTGGATATTAAAACGTGCTTGTTTTTCGCCCAATTGGTAAGAAATCACGAACGCGGGCGATATTCTGAAAATAGTTAGACATAGCAATTGTCGTATTGGGTAAGCATATTACAACGGCAGTCGATTCGCAAGAATAACCATCCCTTATGAGGGCATAAGGGCGTGTGCAAATCAAAAAGGACGAGCCTCAGCCCGCCCTTTTTTGCGTTGAAAATGCTTCATCGTCAAAGGATCCTAACAAGTGACGCAGTATCATCGAAACGCGAAGAAAACTGTACGCCGTCGATCGTCACAGTCACAATTATAGGCTGATTGCCCACGCCCTCCATATCTGGAGGAATTGTAAAATCAATGTAGTATATTCCCGTATCGAATAAGGCCGCGTCTTGTGTGACCACAATTCCGGTCGTCGCCCGCGTTCCTATTCTGATCGTCGTGTTCGACCTCAATGATGTCGCAACACCAGTCAAATAAACGCGCAATACCGACGCTGTCCGCCCGAAGGGCCGCAGACGCCTCGTAGTGACGGTAAACGGCTCGGGCGTGTGGACCCGATTCGTCACGTTAAACACTCTGGCACGCCCGCCCGGAGCGGTAATGTTCGCGATGTTAAAAATGTCTGGCCTCGCCGGAACGATAACAACGGTCGTCCGCATGACAACACCATTGTTGTTGATAACCAGCGGATATGTCGTCCCCGTCGCGGCCGATGGGGTTCCCGGCGGGACTACGAAATCGATTCGATGTCGACTGACGTAGCTCAGGCCGCAGGCGGCTCCATTGATCGTCATCGTCACGCCGCTTAGTTCTATTGGTAGCTCAAGTCGGCGTTTGATAGATCCTGTCGACGCCCGAATCGTAATCGCACGATCAAAGCTCGATTGATAACTCATTGTCGCGAGCATGCCCGGAGCAATTCCATGCACGGCTGGCGGAGTCGTTGGCGGCGGCGTGGGCGACGGTGTTGGAGTTGGCGTCGGCGTGCCGGTCGGAGTCGGAGTCGGCGATGGTGTTGGCGTGGGCGACGGCGTTGGAGTCGGGCTCGGAGTCGGTGTGGGCGTCGGAGTTGGTATGGGTGTCTGCGATACTGGAATCCGCGTCGCACCGGTCGCAAAACTCGTCGTTACAGCCGCCACGTTCGTGACCGCCGGAGTCAAAAGGTAAAAAACCTCGCTCTGTAGATCCGGATTTCCCGTGCCTACTTCTGATAGGGCGAGATTAAATGCGATACGGCGTGAGCTATTGCTTGGCAGTGCCTGCGTCGAGGCAATGAATGAAAATGGAACAGGAAACTTCGTCAGCCTCTTAAAGGTGGCTGTCGCAGCCGGTGCCGTCAAAGAAAATGAATATAACTGTGCCGGACGGGCTGGGTCCGGATTGAGACCTTCACTTTGTGTTGTTGGGATCGTGCCGTCCGCCTTGATATTCATCCGCGTTTCAAGCAACAACGTTGACGGTGTCCCGTTGGCATCTGTGTCCGTGAAACCAGGATAACGAGCAACATCCCCACCCGATGCGGCCGTATCCGCAGTGCTGCGGGGACCGACACGCCTGAATGTGCTCGTTGTCGTATCGTAAAGGTAGAGGGCGAATGAAGTGAAATTGGTTCCGCCGTTCTCGTTTGGCGTCAGCAGATCGGCATAAGAATCAAACGCGATATATTTTCCGTCCCGGCTCATTCGTCTGCCAAGATCAAAAATATTGACCGGATCGCCTGCATTCGTCGGAGTCGTTGTTGTGATCTGCTTTTTCGTCACGCCCGGAACGCCCGTTGCAGTCAGATCAGAATAAAATATCTCTTCGTTTCTGCTCGCCAATGGGTTGGTTCCGCCCGTCATTCCAATGATCGGGTTGTCGCCCGTGCTCGCGAAAGTCACGCGCAGTCCATTGCCGGAAACCGAAGGATTCTTAGAATAGATCGGGTTTGAAATTATCCCGCGAGGTGTTCTCGTGACTTGGCCTATTGCTCCGCCACCGCTGCCGTCGGGGTTTGGTGGAGCACCGCTTCGAACAAACGTGAATATCTCCTCATTATCATCCGCCGGAAAGGAATTTCCCCCAAGCACCAGATCGCGCGTTGAACCGAAGGCGATCACGGTGCCATCGTCGCTGATGCTCGCATCGTGGTTGTCGTCGGCGATAAATGCACCTGTGGTGGTGGTTCCCGCACGCGGCAACTGACTGGGAATAGAATTTGTAACGCGAATGAAGGTGCCGCCCGCAAGGTTTGTGATCGGCAGTTCATCGCCCGTTGACATTGTCGGGACCGGGGCGAACGCCGGGACCTGGTAGATCCACATCTCGAGATTTCCGTCACGCGTAAGTGGATTAGCTCCGAGTGTCGGTGTCGCCGTTGGAGTCGGGCTCGGTGTTGGCGTCGGCGTCGGTGTTGGCGAAGTGTAAGAATTGCCGTCGAAGCTGCCGGGGTTTGTCGCACTGACCACCGGCGGATTGGTACCGTCACCGGGATATGCGATCGTGGCGTTCGAACTAAACGCGATCCATTTGCCGTCATTGCTGATCACCGGCCGAGTATTCACGATATCAACTCGAACGTTATCAAACGTAGCAATTTTGCTTGGATCGGTTAAAACGCTCTTGGTGTCGGTGATCTGAAAAATGCGGCGCTGAGCATAATCAAACAGAAAAATCTCGACATTGTTGTCGGAATTCCTCGGATTTTCTGTAGCGATATTGCCCCGTGATTCGAAGACGACAAATCTGCCGTCGCCGCTCATCGATCCGCCAAAGGACTCGGTACCGGCATTAGAGATCTGCGCAACAGCAGAATCTACCTGAGCGAACGCTCCACCGGCAAACGACAACACTAGTATGAAAACGAACAGGAAAGTAAGACGAAACGTCACAAACTCCTCCAAATATCTCAACAAACGGACAAATAAAAGTTAGAACTGAATCAGTAGCCCAAAACATATAATTTTAAGCCTTGCAGTGGCATCTTGCAAGCAAGTAAGCGATAAAAGAAACCACACAAATTGATTATCGTTGACTTTGATGCACCCATGACGACGAAGGGTTGTAATTTTCCAGCTTCGATATATCATTTATTGGTAACGATTTACGACAAATGCGATCCAATACCAAATTCATGATCGTCTCCGGCGAGGCGTCCGGCGACGGCCATGCCGCGAAACTTGTCAGAGCTATCCGCGAATTCGCTCCAGAGTCGGAGTTTTTTGGTGCCGCGGGTCCGAAGATGAGGGAAGCAGGCGTCGAAGCAGTGGTCGTCTCTGATGAATTGTCGGTCGTTGGGCTCGCGGAGATCGGCATGGCTTTGCCTGTATTTCTTCGTGCGATGCGGGACCTAAGATCGGCCGCCAAACAACGTCGCCCGGACGTCGCGATACTTATTGATTTTCCGGAATTCAACTTGAAACTTGCCAAGTCTTTGAAGAAACAAGGCGTTAAGGTCGTTTATTATATTTCACCTCAGTTATGGGCGTGGCGAAAATATCGTGTTTCCGCTGTAAAGAAATACATCGATCTAATGATCACGATCCTGCCATTCGAGAAGGCATGGTATGCCGATCATGGCGTCGATCATGTCGAATACGTCGGCAATCCACTTGCCAGCGAAGTCTATCCATCTGTCGAAAGAACTGAGTTTTGTCGGGCTAATGGCCTAGATCCTATGTTTCCGATCATCGCCCTGCTTCCAGGGAGCCGACAAACCGAGATCGTAAAAATTTTACCCAACATGCTTGACGCGGCCGCAAGAATTGCGAGCCACCGGCCGGAAATTCAATTCCTCATCGTCGCGGCTCAGGGCAATGCCCGAAAGGATATCGATGACATCATCCGTTCAAGTTCTTCTGAGATACTGAAACTAGAAAAGAGGCTAAAGATCGTCGAAAATCAAACCTATGACGCCGTCAGCTCGGCCGACGCAGCGGCTGTTGCAAGCGGGACTGCCACTCTCGAAACCGGACTACTGGGCACGCCGATGACGATCGTATATAAAACGTCGTCTCTAAATTACTTTCTTGGGCGCCCGTTGATCGACGTCGAACATTATGGATTGATCAATTTGATCGCCCAAGAGCGTATCGCATCCGAATTGATCCAAGCCGATTTTACCCCTGAAACGCTCGCCGATGAACTGTTTCGCCTTTTGGAACCAAGTGTC
Source organism: Acidobacteriota bacterium (assembly GCA_031362825.1). Classification (GTDB taxonomy): domain Bacteria; phylum Acidobacteriota; class Blastocatellia; order Pyrinomonadales; family Pyrinomonadaceae; genus OLB17. The sequence continues at coordinate 8,162 of JANLTF010000609.1, forward strand.
AATCAGGCAATGCGAAAGAAACTATCCGAGACGGCCGCCAAACTCGGTCAAGGTGGAGCGTCGATGCGGGCTGCCGAAGCGATATTAAAGCTCATCGATTCCACCGGATAGTTCGTCAATTTTCTGACGCAATAGTTTCACCTCGTCTTTCAATTTTGAAATTCCTTTGATCTGGACATATTGGCGCTTGAACTCATCAATAGGTTGGATAGGAAGCCCCAGCCAAACGCCCGGGCGAACTATTTTGCCGGACATTACCGCGGACTTTGAGCCGATCACGGTGCCACTCTTCAGGAGGACGTGATCGGCAATTCCGACCTGGCCGCCGATAATACAATCATCTTCGATCACCGTGCTGCCGGAAATCCCGGTTTGTGCAGCAATTATTACTCGTTTTCCGATCTGGACGTTGTGAGCGATCTGAACGAGATTGTCGATCTTAGTGCCCATACCGATACGCGTTTCACCAAGAGCTCCGCGATCCACGCACGAATTCGCCCCGATCTCGACGTCATCTTCGATTACCACCGTGCCGATCTGAGGGAATTTGATATGGTTGCCTTTTTCGTCGGGCACATAACCAAATCCGTCGGCACCCACCACCACGCCTGCATGCAGCAAAACGTTATCACCGATCATTGTCCCGTCGTTGATAACCACGTTCGGGTGGATGACACAGTTTTTTCCAATTGAGACATTATCGCCGATCTTGGCACCGGCAAGGATATGAGTGCCATCGCCAATCGTGGCAAGATCGCCCACAAACGCTAGGGCACCTAAAAAAACGCCTCTGCCGATAGTTGCCCGCTCCGAAATGACGGCTGAGGGATGTTGCGTTCCGGAGCGCTCGTGAGAGCCATGCAGGATCGCCGCGACAAGAGAAAACGCGAGTTTGGGGTTTTTGACCAAGATGATGGGTGCCGGACACTTGCCGTCAAATCCAGTGGGGACGATGACACAAGAGGCAGTAGTCTCGATCATGGGAACGGCTTTTTCAACGAAAGCGATTTCGCCAACGGATGCTGTGATAAACGACGCTACACGTTCGATCTCAACGGCTCCGTCGCCGACAAGTTCACCATTCAAAAATTCGGCAATTTCGAGTGCTTTCATTGCTAACAATTTAATTTGTTTTGCTGAATTTGTCAGCCTGGCGGCGGCGATTAGTGCTTTTCGGCGGCATTGACGAGGGTCTGGAGGAAAATCTCGGTTCCGATGATCTCAAATCCGTGTTCAGTCTCGAGACGTTTCAAGATGGGCGCCGAATCGCTGTCGAGAAAATCAAGATCAGCCAGGTCGATCGTTATGGAATTACCTGTTTCTTCCTGTGAATCGCGGGCGATCCGTCCAAGTAAAACGGCGTCTTCGAAAAGCATATCGCCCTCGACACGGAATATTGTGATCCCTCGAGTTGCATCATCGATCTGCTTGATCTGAGTTGGCATATTTGTGCGTTTAGATGACAAGAATACGCAAATTGCAAGTATTAAGTTTCTGCCCGAATAAATTTTCTCGTTACAAGAAATACTCCGGCAAAAATCAGGGCACTGGAAAATAGGAAAGTCACCGTGATGCTTTCACCAAGAAACAGCAGGGCAAGCGTGAACCCGATCAGCGGTTGCAGGTAGACAAACACCGCGACGGTTGATGGATTCACTTTAGACAACGCCCACGCATTTAACAAATATGGTGCTGCGGTTGCACCGATACCGATATAGATCGTAATCAGCCATATCTTTGTCTCAACCGCTGCAACATCCATCGTTGAAAGCGAATAGACGCCGAGCGGTATACAGACAATGCTCGCAAAGATGAACACCCACATCATCGAACGAAACGTACCGTTCCGTGTGATCGCG
>JANLTF010000004.1:0-13096 GCA_031362825.1 Acidobacteriota bacterium
GAATTGCTGAAAGGCATCGACGGCATCGAAACGCCCGTGATCGAAGACAGAGCGACGCACGTTTACTGGAAGTACTGCCTTACCGTCGATGACTCGAAGATCGAAGGCGGTTCGCCCGCACTCGCGAATCTTCTGAAAGAAAAGAACATTTTCTCGGCCCCGCGCTATATCGTCAAACCGGCATTTATGTGCCAGGTCTTCCAAGAAAAGAACACACTCGGCGACAGCCAATTTCCATTCAACTTGGCGCGCGAAGGCGCGGTCGATTATGAAATGGACAACTTTCCACTAACCGCCAAGGCCCTGCACGACGTGCTAGTCCTGCCGTGGAACGAAAAATACACCGAGGAACACGTTCGATATATCGCCGACAACGTCCGCATCGCGGCTTCGAAGTTGCGAAAATAAATTAACCGCAGATGACGCGGACAACGCGGATAAGAAAACAACAATTTGCTTTTAATCTGCGTCATCCGCGTCATCTGCGGTAAAACACCATTATGAAGAAATTAAGATTTGGACTAGTCGGAGCCGGCGGCATCGCTCAAGCGTATGCGCAGGCATTTAATGAGAGCGAGTGCTGCGATCTCGTAGCGGTCGCTGATCTTCGCGCGGAGGCGGCGAATGCCCTCGCCGAGATCGTCGGCGGAACCGCATACGGCGATTACAAGCAACTTGCTGATCTTGAGCTCGACGCACTCATCATCGCGACGCCGCCAAGTACGCATCCTGAGATCGCTTGCTTTTTTATGGAACGCGGAATCGCCGTTCTTTGCGAAAAGCCTCTGTGTTTGAGTGTGGCTGAGGCGGAAACGATGATCGCAACAGCCGCCGCGAACAATGTGCAGTTTACGATGGCGTCGAAATTCCGCTATTGCGAGGACGTTATTAAGGCAAAAGGCATTCTCGCCTCAGGAATGCTTGGCGACGTCCTGCAGTTTGAAAATGCATTCACCGCAAAGGTCGATATGTCGCAGCGTTGGAATTCGAACGTCGAGTTTTCCGGCGGTGGCGTATTGATTGACAACGGAACCCATTCGGTCGATATCATCCGCTATTTTATGGGCGGGATCGACTCAGTCCTGGTCGTTGATGCAGGCGGAACGCAGGGATTGTCGGTCGATGAGAATGTCAAGATGTTTGCCAAAACCAGTGGAAATGTCACAGCAAGCATCGATCTGACATGGGGCATTAACAAAGAGCTGCCCTATTTCATAAGCATTTACGGTACAAACGGCACACTGCATATCGGCTGGCGTGAATCGAAATACAAGGTCAATTCAAATCCGGATTGGACGGTTTTTGGCAGCGGATATGACAAGGTCGCAAGCTTCAAGGGCAAGATCGAGAACTTCAGCCAGGCTCTTATTGGCAAAGAAGAACTCTACATCAAACCCGAAGACGCCCTCGCATCGGTCCGTGTCATAGAGGCGGCATATAAGTCGCTGAATCAGAACCTGTGGCAACCCGTAGTCGAGAAATCTGTGGCGGCAGTTTAATCGCAGAGACCGCCGAGGTCGCGGAGTATAAAAAAAAGAATTGCTCTTTCTCTGCCAACTCTGCGTTCTCTGCGTTGAAATCACTTATGGTTAGAATTCATCCGACAGCAATAATCGAGGACGGCGTCACCCTCGGCGAAGGCACGAGCGTTTGGGACAACGTCCACATTCGCCATGGTGCGAGCCTCGGTGACGAGTGCATTGTCGGTGAAAAGACCTACATCGCGTACGACGTCAAGATCGGCAACCGCGTGAAGATCAACGCGATGGTCTATATCTGTGCGGCCGTGACGATCGAGGATGGCGTGATGATCTCGGCCTCAACGACCTTCACGAACGACCGCTTCCCGCGTGCCACATTTCCCGATCTCAAGTCGCTCCGCCCAAGTGAACCCGACGAACACACGCTGCCAACCTTGGTTCGCGAGGGAGCAACCATCGGCGCCGGATGCATCATCGGCAACGACCTCGAAATAGGCCGCTGGGCAATGGTCGGAATGGGCTCGATCGTGACCAAAAGTGTGCCTGATTTTCACTTGGTTTTAGGCTCGCCCGCTCGTTCGGTTGGTGCGGTCTGCAAATGCGGATTGCTGTTTCACAAATTTGCAGACGGTGGCAATGGTGATCACACCTGCGAATGCGGCCTCGAATACTCGATCAACGACTCTTTCGTCGCTGAGAAGAATGTAATCGCAGAGTCCGCGAAGATCGCAGAGACAGAGACCGAATTGGCTTTACCTTAACTCTACGTCCGCAGCGTTCTCTGCGTTTAACTTTTCTATGACCCAAAACATCGCCATTGTCGGTTCCGGTTTTCTTGGCCTTACACTCGCATTGCGCCTTGCGGAGCGGGGCGATAATGTAACACTTTTCGAATCGGCCAATGAGATCGGCGGGCTGGCTTCGGCTTGGGAAATTGGCGATGTGACTTGGGACAAGCACTATCACGTCACGCTCGCATCGGATGCGAATACCCGAAAGATCGTCGAGGAACTTGGCCTCGGCGACGAATTTAATTGGGTCGAGACAAAGACCGGTTTCTACACCGACGGCGAACTCGTTTCTATGTCTGACACGAAAGAGTTTCTGAGCTTTCCGCCTCTAGGACTGATGAGCAAACTGCGGCTCGGCGGGACGATATTTTGGGCTTCGCGAGTTAAGAATTGGAAAAAGCTCGAAACCATTCCGGTCGAAAAATGGCTCACCAAGCTTTCCGGCAAACACACATTCGAAAAGATCTGGAAACCGTTGCTAAAAGCAAAGCTCGGCGAAGGGTATAAAGACGTGTCCGCCGCATTCATCTGGTCGACGATCCAGCGGATGTACGCCGCCCGCAACTCAGGCCTCAAAAAAGAAATGTTCGGCTACGTCCGTGGCGGCTACGCCCGCGTGCTCGAGCGTTTTGGTGAAGTCCTCACCGAAAAAGGCGTTGAGATCAGGCTCAACTCAAAAGTTGACGAGGTCGAAAAACTCTCAAACGGCAAGTTGCAGGTACACACGGCCGCAACCCGCCGTCGCACCGATAAGAAGGGCCGCTTGTATCCGCAAAAGGCAAAGTATGCCCGTGTCCAGCCCGCAGTCGCGGTCGCAGGCTTCTCGGGCGGGTTCTTGTCCGAACCCGCATTGCCCGCTTATCGGCGGACGCAAGGTGAATCAAATACGTTCGACAAAGTGATTCTGACTTGCCCGTCAAACGTGGCGGCGGCGTTGACACCGCAGTTGTCGCCAGCCGAAAAACAAGGACTCGAGAATATCCGTTATCAAGGCATCGTCTGTGCATCGGTGTTAATGAAGTGTTCGCTTTCAAAGTACTACGTCACAAATATCACCGACGAAGCCCCGTTCACCGGCGTCATCGAGATGTCGGCCCTTGTCGATAAAAAAGAATTTGGCCGCAACGCTCTGATATATCTGCCAAAATACGTCGCTCCGGACGATGAACTTTTTGATAAATCCGACGAAGACATCGAACGCATATTCCTCGCCGGACTCGTAAAAATGTACACCCATTTCCGCCGCAAAGACGTGTTGGCATTTAAGGTCTCTCGCGTACGTCAAGTATTTCCGTTGCCCGTGTTGAATTACTCGACCGAACTCCCGCCCGCAAAAACCTCGATAGACGGCCTGTTTGTCTTAAATTCATCACATATTGTCAACGGAACTTTGAATGTCAACGAAACAATCGCCTTGGCGGAAAACGTTATGAAAGAAATTTAGCCACGAGGAGACTCAGAAAAACGCACAACTCTTCTTTTGCGTCTCTTGTGCCTTTTCGCGGCAATCAATTATATGAAACCGATAGCAAGTTTATCGCTCGACCTCGACAATAAATGGTCGTACATGAAAACGCACGGTGATGCGGCGTGGGAGTCGTTCCCGACGTATCTCGACGTTATCGTGCCGCGTGCGCTTGCGTTTCTGGCGGAGCGAAAGCTTGACATTACGTTCTTTATCGTCGGACAGGACGCGGCACTGGAGAAGAATCGCGAGGCAATCGCGTCGATCGCGATGGCCGGGCACGAGATCGGAAATCACTCGTTCAATCACGAACCGTGGCTGCATCTCTATTCGAAAGACGAGCTTGTCGAGGAATTTAAAAAGACGGAAAACGCGATCTTCGACGTGACCGGCGAACGAACCATTGGTTTTCGCGGTCCCGGTTACAGTCTCAGTCCGACGGTTCTTGAAGTCATGGCCAAACGCGGTTATGAATACGATTGTTCAACCCTGCCGACCTATATCGCCCCGCTTGCGAGAGCCTATTATTTCTTCAAATCTCCCGAGATGTCCGACGAGGAACGCGAAAAACGTAAGAAATTGTTCGGCAAATTCTCGGACGGTTTTCGCAGCCTAAAGCCATATTCCTGGCAAGTCGGCGAAAGCTCGATGATCGAGATCCCGGTCACTACGCTGCCCATATTCAAAACACCGATCCACGCGAGTTATTTGCTGTATCTCTCAACATTTTCTAAGACTGCCGCACGCATTTATTGGAAAACTGCCCTCGCGATGTGTCGAATGGCCGGCGTTCAGCCGTCGATATTGCTGCATCCGCTCGATTTCTTGACCGGCGAAGACGTGCCGGAATTGAAGTTCTTCCCGGCGATGAATATGCCGATCGATCAAAAGCTCGCACTGATGGCCGAGTTCATTGACGAGCTTAGTGAGAAATTCACTATCACGACGATGCGTGAACACGCCCGAAGCCTCGCAAACCAACCTGTAAAGGTTCTGGATTATGAAAAACAACCGGCTTGAACTGATGCCAACTCTGTGCTGCGTATGCGGCATCGACGACGCCGATCAGATCGGTGCCGGCGAAGATTTTGAGTATCGCACCACCGACGACCGGTTTACTGCCGTCAAATGCCGCTCTTGCTCACTGGTCTATCTCAATCCGAGGCCGACGCTCGCGGATATGGAAACGATCTATCCGGCCGATTATCACGCATTCGATTTTTCCGAAGAAGACTTCGGCATTGTCCACAAGATCCGCTCGCGGCTGGAAGCAAAGCGACTACTGGAATATTGTGGGCCATTACAGGACGGTGCCCGCATCCTCGACTTGGGCTGCGGTGACGGTTTCCACCTCAGATTGCTTCGCGAATTTGGCAATAAAACATGGCAACTCGAAGGCATCGATCTCGACCGTCGCGCGATAGAGGCAGCCGAACGCGCCGGATTGGATGTCAAGTTCGGCAGCGTCGAATCGCTCGATCTCGAACCTGAAAGCTACGACGTCATTTACACTATCCAAACCATCGAGCATGTCGAACGCCCGGACGAATTTCTGGCAGCCCTTTCGCGGCTGATGAGGCCCCGCGGCCGCCTTGTTATCGTTACCGATAATACCGATTCCGTCGATTTTGGCCTGTTCAAAAAAGGCTATTGGGGCGGCTATCACTTTCCCCGGCACCTCAATCTTTTTAATAAAGCCTCGCTAAGTAAATTGGCTCAGAAGACCGGGCTTTTGGTCGAGGGTCTAACCACGATCGTCAGCCCTGTAAATTGGGTCTATTCGATCCATAATGCCCTCGTCGATAAACGGGCACCGAGATTCCTGATCGATCGTTTTACGTTGAAATCGGTCGTCTCACTTTCGGCATTCACGCTCCTCGATATGATCTTTCAGAAGGCAAAACGAGGAGCACTCCTTCGGGCCACGTTACAAAAGCCCGCAACCAGCTAACGCTATGAGCGAAAACACAAAACCAATTGCCATTATCGGAGCGGGGCTCGCCGGATTGACGGCGGCGAATTATTTGCATTCGCGAGGCGTGCCGTTCGTTTTGTACGAGGCAGGCAAAAAGATCGCGGGCCTTGCGGCGAGTTTTAAGGACGAGGAAGGTTTCAGCTATGATTTCGGTGCGCACTTTATCACCAATCGGCTCGCGGACGCTGTCGGCATCGGTGACGAATGCCTGATTGTAAAGCACTACGGTGAGGTAGTGTATCTTGGCGGAAGGCTTTATTCCTATCCGTTTGGCCTGGTCAAAGTTCCGCGAATGACGATGAGCGCCTTAAAAACAAAGCTGTCCGGCAACGGCCATAATCCGGCGTCCGCCGCCGAGTGGTTTAGGAACAGTTATGGATCGGCATTGGCCGATGAAGTCGCTTTGCCGCTGATCGAAGCATGGTCCGGCGCAAAGGCAGACGATCTCTCCGCCGCCGTGGGTGAGAGTCTGCCCGGAAGTATTGCGAAGACGCTGTATCTAAAGGCGGCGAGCAAAGTCACGGGCCGTGCCGTCGCGTGCGGGTACAACCGCGAAATGCCCGAAACGCCCGGCGTCTATCATGTCTATCCCGAAAAAGGCGTCTCGGCGCTTTGCGAGAAACTCGCGGTCGGTTTTGAAGGCCGTATCAAGCTCGAAACTCCTGTCGAAGAGATCACTGTCGAAAACGAACGGGTCGTCGCCGTGAAAGCCAAAGGCGAGATCCAAGAGGTCTCTGCCGCCGTTAGCACGGCACCGGCGAATATACTGGCAAAACTGGTCACCGGCACGGAGGCACTAGAGGAGTTCAAGACATTTCGCTATCGGCCGATGATCTTTATCAATATGAAATTTGATGGCCGAGGGCTTTTGCCTGATACCGTTCTATGGTTTCCCGAAAGCGAATTTCCATTCTTCCGCCTTACCGAGGCGACGCATTCCATGCCGTGGTTAGCTCCCGAGGGCAAAACGATGATCACGGTCGATATCGGCTGCGAAAAAGGCGACGAGTTTTGGGAAATGCCGGAAGACGAGATGATCGAGCTTTGTCTCAAAAATCTGTCACGCGTTGTCCCCGGTGTTCGAGAGAAATTTCTCGGCGCAAAAATACTAAAAACACCGATCGCATATCCTGTCTATCTAAACGAATACGAAGCCGCACGAAAGGCGTTTGAAAGATCGACGAATATTGACAATCTCCTCTCGATCGGCCGCAACGGCGAATTTTCACACATCTTTATGGAAGATGTTTACTGGCGAACGCGAAAAAAGGTCGGCGCTTTGGTAGATTCGTTATAGTCAATCCCGGAAAACGAATATGTCGAGGTTCGCCGAAAAATGGATCGTGACGTTGCTCGTGATACTTCACGCGTTTATAGCACTGCCGCTCGCGTATTCGCTAAACACGTGGGTCGACGAGGCTTCGACGCTATACACCACCGCAAACGGCGTCGTCGCTGCATTTAACAGCCTCTTCACCGACGAAAAACAAGCTCCACTCTATTTTTTGCTTCTCAGCGCTTGGCGTTCGATCGACCATTCTATCTTTTTTGCTAGGCTCTTTTCTGTTATTTGCAGCCTTTTGGCGATCATCGTTTTCTTTCGGTTGGCAAGCAAAATTTGGGACAGGAGAAACGCTCTCACCATAACGGCTCTTTTCGCCTTTCATCCATACCTGTTCTGGGCGAGTCTTGAGATCAGGCTTTACTCGTTTGTCATATTGCTCACGTGCCTGCTTTTCAATTTCTTTGTCGATGGATTTCTCACTGAACCAACTGAGGAAAGTCGAAGCCGACGCAAGGTTGGCCATTTGCTTTTCGCTCTGACGGCTACGGCAGCTCTTTATACCAATTACTATCTCGGCTTCCCGCTAGTCGGCGGTTTTGCCGCCTTGATCCTGCTAAAGAAATGGGATGACGCGAAGCGGTACTTCCTATTAATGCTTGCAGCAGGAGTTTCGATCCTTCCGTTGTTTTATTTTATCAGCCTTCAGTTCGCTGACAGGATCACGACATTTCAGGAAGAAAAATCGGTCGCCGAGGCGTTGCGTATCGTGTGGAACCACTTTCTGACATTCGCGTTACCGACCGAGATCTATACGCCGGAAAATCAAACCATGATCTCGCTTGTACGGCTGTGGATCGTCAGGCTCTCGATCGTCGGTGCACTCGTCTTTCTCATAAAGAGCAAATTTCAAGAGATTGATAAGAATGGCCTTGCTTTCTGGGCGATCTCTGCCGTTTCCGCCGCGTTTTTGATCTTTGTATATTTTCAGCTCGGCTCAGGCTATGTTGAGATCCGCCATGCGGCGATCTATTTTGTGTCGATTTTCGTTTTTGTCAGTGCGGTGCTAGTAAAACTCTTGCCCAACCGGCTCCGAATTCCTGCTCTATTATTGGTACTTACGTTCTACGGATACTCGCTTCTCTCGCTCTATCCATCGCGCGTCAAACGCGGCGATTGGGAAAATGTGGCGGCCTATATCTCGGCTAACGAAAAGGCCGGGCAGCCGATAGTCGTGTTTCCGGTTTACGAGGCGATCGCGATGCCGCCGTATTATAAGGGCGGCAACCAAGTTCTGCCGGACGAAAAGATATTCTCATTCTTTGCAGAAGACACCGCCGGCAGCCCTTTGATGCATGAACGGCAGATCAAATTCCTGATCTCCGAGGTGCCGTCCGACGCAACCGAGGTTTGGCTGGTGACGAGCGATGTATGCACGTGGGGCGAGGCGTGCTCACCATTGGAAAATTTTGTCGATGCGAATTACACTGTAGTGCAGGAACAAGATTTTTATCACGGAAAGGTCCGCCTTTTGAGAAGAAAACAATGATCGCCTCAATTGACCCAAAAACCACCGACAAACCGGTAACACGCTGCTCAGAATGCGACCGCGAGGTCGACCATTACAATACCTTTGTCACGCCGACAAACGAAGAACGCGTCGTCTGTTGGCAATGCCTCGCACGCGAGGAAAAAGGCTTTAACGCGACCCGCGGCTTTTCACGTCAATCACGCTCCGGCGTGATACCCAGATAGCAATGGCCGTTAGGAAGATTACAGAATTTCCCGAAGAAGTATTAGGTAAAGTTGGTCAGCCGGTGACGAAGTTCGACGCTGAACTCGCCGATCTCTGCTCCGATATGTACGACACGATGTACGAAGCCGAGGGCGTCGGCCTCGCTGCCCCGCAGATCGGCCTTAACCTTCGCCTGTTCGTAATGGATTGCGACGGCGTAAAGCTGATCGCCGCAAACCCTAAAATAATCGAAACCTCAGGCGAGCAATCAAGCCAGGAAGGCTGCCTCTCGCTAGGCAAAGTCCCCGCCGTCGTAGTCCGCCCAATGAACGCCCGCCTCAAAGCGCAGAACGAAAAAGGCGAATGGTTCGAACGCGACGCCGACGGATACGCCGCCCGTGCATTCCTACACGAAACAGACCACTGCGACGGCAAACTCTTCATCGACCACCTCCCGAAAATGCGCCGTGATATGGTAGTGAAACGGTTCAAAAAAGAAAAGACTTGGAAATAGGCAGAGGTGTTGTAATTCCAGCTATCAGTCGCGAGCTATCAGCCATGAGCCAGACCTATTCGGCTGACAGCCCGCAGCTGGCGGCTCGTAGCTGGAATTTACACTTCTCCAACCTCTTCAAGAACGAACATCGTTCGAAACACCGGAAGCTCCTTATCCTCGACCGCCTTTTCACGCTCGGTCTTGACCGGGAACGGGTTCACATCGATCGCAGCCTCGGTGAGTAGCCGTTCCGCGCGAAACAACTCAAACATCTCTTGCGCCAAAAACTCGATATCAGTCTGAACAAAGATACGGCCATGGGGAGCAAGTTTATTGACGACCGCATCGATCAATTCGGTATTCACCATCCGCCGCTTGGCATGCCTTTTCTTGAACCACGGGTCGGGAAATTGGATCGTGACCATCTGCAGTATTCCGTCCGGAATATTGGCGAGCAGCGGCCCGAGAAATAGCATCGCGTTGCAGAAAGCGTAGTGGAGATTGGCCAGATCCGCTTCGGCCGCAAGACGATTTGCTTCGTCGACCAGCGGTTCGCGGATCTCGACGCCGAGGAAATTCCACTCAGGCTCCGACTCTGCCATTCGCAAGATGAATCGGCCGCGGGCGCATCCGATATCCAGATGCAGCGGCCGATTCGGGTCCGCAAATTCCGACGCAAGATCGACCGGCTCCGGTTCCTGCCGGTAATAGGGACTGAGCGGATTGACGTGTTGGTGAACGCGGACGCGAGCCATAACTTATACGATATGCAGGATCAGAAGGATCGCAAAGCCGCAGGTGGCGAGATAAATGCCTAAAGCGGCGAGGCCGGCAAATTCGGTGAGCGGCCCGGCTTCACGCGGATCAGTATGTGCATCGCCCGGAACCTGTATCAGTGCGTAGACGGCTCCGGTCAAAAGCCCGCCGATGTGGGCGGCATTATCAACCAATCCGTAAAGCACGAGCCCAAACAGCAGAATAAAGCCGATATTTATCAAGAGACTTTTTCGAAATTCCGGCGAGATAAACTGCCGCCGCCGAAACGCATACACCGTAAGATATCCGACCAGCCCGACGATTCCGCCCGAAGCCCCGACCGACCTTCCATCGGGCATAAAGACCAGACTAAGCAGGCCGCCTCCGATCGCCGATAAAAGAAAGACGATCGCCAAATGAGCCCGATTCGAGAGCATCTCAAAGATCTGACCAAAGCTGTAGAGGGCGTACGAATTCATCAGCACGTGAGCGACACTTCCGTGTACCGCCGCACCCGTCAGAATGAGCCAATACTGATGTCCATTCAAAAATGCGGGTTTATCGAATCCGGCCGCATCGATCGACGGTTCGAGTCCCGCGCCAAACTGAACAAGTGCCACGACGATGATCGCTGCGACAATAATGTACGTATAGTAGGCCGGACGCTGAAAGGTTTCCTGTTCTTGATCTGCCGCTATCTCGTCCTCGACGCTCTCTTGGTAGGTAAGTGACATTTGGATCACATCGCGAGTCCGCCGTCGGGTTGGATCACTTGGCCGGTGATGTATGCGGCCGCGGGCGAGAGTAGGAAGCAGGCGATCTCGGCGACTTCCTCTACATTGCCGAGGCGGCCGAGCGGGATCATGGCGAGGATCTTTGTACGATGGTCGTCGTTCATTTCGGACGCCATGTCGGTCTCGACTAGCCCGAGGGCGAGGGCGTTGACAGTGATCTTTCGGCTGGCTACTTCTTTCGCCATCGATTTTGTAAGGCCGATCATACCTGCTTTCGACGCCGAATAATTTGACTGTCCAAACATACCGACAACGCCTGAGATAGACGAAATATTTAGTATCGAACCGCCGTTCTCATTGCGCATCAACGGCCTAAGCACCGCTTTCGAGAAATTCCACGCGCCCTTGAGATTTGTATCGATGACAGAATCCCAATCTTCTTCCTTCATCCGTAGAACAAGCTGGTCACGCGTAATTCCGGCGTTATTGACGAGATAATCGATCCCGCCGAACTCCTCATTGACCTGTTTGGCAAACTCCGCCGCAGCGAGCGTATCCGCCACATCGCACTGTGCGCAAAACACCTTAACGCCCAACGCCTCAACCTCTGCCTTCAGCTTTTCAGCCTCGTCGGCACTCTTCGAATAGTTAAACGCCACATTCGCCCCGCGACGTGCCAATTCCATGACAATAGCCTTGCCGATGCCCCGCGTTCCGCCCGTAACGATCGCCGATCTTCCTTCAAATTGTTTTTCGCTCAATGTGTTTTTTTCTCCGTAATGTTCTTCGATTTTAGTTTTCGCAACGCGATACGTCAAAACGCAGATCATCTCGGTTGGACGAGCAACACAACTTTCACTATGATTTCACTAAATATGAAAAGAGGCTCAATAGTTTCACGTATCTTTGCTGTCGTCGCCACAGTTCTTTTTTGCTTGGTCATTACGAGTATGGCTCAGTCACGTCCCGTTCTGTTCAAAAACGCAACGATCGTTGACGGCAGCGGCAGAGCATCATTTCGAGGCGACGTCAGGATCAAGAACGGCAAGATCGTGAAGATCGGCGAGATCAAGCCATCAAAGGACGACGAGATCGTTGACGCGAGCGGCCTGGTTCTCGCTCCGGGATTTATAGATATTCATAACCATTCGGAATCGGGCCTACTCAAGGAAGGGACGGCGGCGAATCAGGTCTCACAAGGTATCACCACGATACTTGTCGGTCCGGACGGAGGCTCGCCGTATCCGCTTGGTGATTATTTTGCCAAACTCAACGGAAAGATCGCGACAAATGTCGGGGCGTTCATCGGTCACGCTGAGGTTCGTGTTCAGGTTATGAAAAATGACTACACGCGTAAGGCGACCGATGCCGAGATCTCTCAGATGGCCGAACTCGTCAAACAGAGCATGGAGGAAGGAGCGTTTGGGCTCTCCTCTGGCCTCGAATACGACGTCGGCTTTTCTGCCTCGACCGAAGAAATGGTCGCCCTCGCAAAGGCCGCAGCCAAATACAACGGCATCTATATGACGCACATGCGTGACGAAGAAGAAGGAATGGTCGATGCCCTTCGCGAATCGATCCGCATCGGCCGCGAGGCGAAATTGCCCGTTCAGATCTCGCATATCAAGATGGGCAACCGCAACGTCTGGGGCAAATCTGCCGAGGCGATCGCCCTGATCGAAGAGACCCGCCGTTCCGGCTTTGATATCACCGCCGACGCTTATCCATACACAGCCTGGGCGTCCACTATCACAGTTCTCGTGCCGAGCCGTAAACACGAAGATCGTAAAGAGGTAGAAACCGGACTAGCCAACGTAGGCGGTGCGGACAAAGTGCTGGTCACAAGCTGCTCGGCCCATCGCGATTACGAAGGCAAGACGCTCGAACAGATCGCGGCTTCGCAAAATACAACGCCAGTCGATGTCTATATCCAGATCGTCAAAGACGGCGGTGCAGGCGTTGTGTGCAATTCGATGAACGAGGGCGATGTGAAAGCCTTTTACCAACAACCGTGGGTCATGGTCTCAAGCGACGGCGGCATCGGCAGTCGACACCCACGCGGAACGGGAACGTTTACACGCGTGCTTGGTAAGTTTGTCCGCGAGAATAAATGGTTCAGCCTTGAGGAAGCGATCAGAAAAATGTCCGCAATGCCTGCCGCTCGTTTGCGTTTGAAAGATAGAGGTTTGATCAAAAAAGGGATGAAAGCCGATCTCGTGTTATTTGACGCAAATAGAGTGATCGACCGCGCGACCTTTGCCGAGCCGCAGCTGTTTTCCGAGGGAATTCAGACTGTCTTTGTGAACGGCGTTAGGGTCTGGGATGGCAACAGGATCACTAATAATTTACCGGGGGCGATTCTTCGCCAAAAATGATCTTAC
>JANLTF010000059.1:0-2937 GCA_031362825.1 Acidobacteriota bacterium
GAAAATGCTTAACGTCGCAAAATGGCAGCTCGCAAATCCCAAGCACAAGCTCTGGGACTGGACCAACGGTGCATTCTACGCGGGCGTTTTCGCGGCTTACGAAACAACAAAGTCGCCCGATCTGATGAACGCGATGCTGGAGATGGGCGAAAAGAACGAATGGAAGCCCGGCCCGCGTTTCGACCACGCCGATGACATTGTCATTAACCAAACTTACCTCGACATCTATCGGATCAAAAAAGATAAGAAGATGCTCCAGCCGACGATCGATGTCGCCGAGCGTTTGAAGAAGGAAACGGGCAATGAGGTCGCAAAACACGGCCTAACATGGTGGTGGTGTGACGCACTGTTCATGGCCCCGCCGACGCTCGCGAAACTCTCTAAGATCACGGGCGACAATTCGTATCTTGAGCTGAACGATAAGCTGTTCATGGAGACATACAATCGGCTTTGGAACAAGGACGAGAGCCTTTATGCCCGCGACGCATCGTTCCTGATCAATGAAAAAGGCGAAGGCAAACGCGAGGCAAACGGCAAGAAAATACTCTGGAGCCGTGGAAATGGTTGGGTTGTCGGCGGACTTGTTCGATTGCTAAATGAGCTGCCAAAGAAGCACCCGAAACGCGAGTTTTACCTGACGCAATACAAGCAGATGATCGAACGCGTTGCGACTTTGCAGCAGAGCGACGGCCTGTGGCGTTCGAGCTTGCTTGATCCGGACAGCTATCCGGGCGGCGAAGCGAGCGGTTCCGGTTTCTATATTTACGCGATGGCGTGGGGAATTAACAACAAGATCCTCGACCGCAAGAAGTTTCTGCCGCTCACGAGAAAAGGCTGGACGGCATTGAATTCACTCGTTCAGGCCGACGGCAAAGTTGGCTGGACACAACCGATCGGTGCCGATCCGCGGCGAAATTTTAATGCCGATAGCTGGGAAGTGTACGGAGCCGGAGCATTTCAGCTGGCCGGCTCGGAGATCGTGAAGTTGTAAATTTAAGGTTCGATTCGCAGCCGCATCTTGATCGTCGCGGCTTTTACTTTCTTTTTCGTAGAGATGGCGAGCCGTACGCCGCGTTCTTCACGTTCGCCCTTGTCCACGCTGCCTGGCCGGCCGGGAGCAGTTAGAACATTAGGTTCGATCGCTCGGTTGTATTGATCTGCATTGATGATCTCGGCGAAAAGCCCGGGCTTGCCGCCTTCGAACCCGTAGCCGCCGCTTCGCTCCACGATCGAAGTATCGCTGTGTAGGTATGACGTTATCGTCTTCTCGCCTTTCATTTTGACCTCGTCTTCGATCTCAAAATTGCCCGGAGCCGTGAACACAAATCGCCGCGTAAATTTATCGACACCGACCTTCGGTTCATAAGCCGAAGTCAGAACCGCGACGAGCGACACACCGGTTTCGCTGATCTTTACGTCTTGCAGTTTGATCTCGTTCAGACGGTCATACGAGACGCCCGCAAACGCATCGTGCCCTTTGCCTTCGTCCGCCTGGCCAAGGCCATCGAAAACCAGCGTGTTGTGATGCTCGGTCATCGGTACGCCCGCGTAGCCCGAATCGCCTGTCAAATATTTGCCGTTCGCCCAGATGATGAATCCGCCCGCGTCAGGATGAGCGTGTCCGCTCGATAGACGCCAATCGGGAAATGCTTTGACCTTTGCCGTCGCCGTGTGTCCCTCAGGCGGGCCGGCTTTGAACGAGAATGCCGTCGCGTTGTCGCCCCAATCAGAACGCCAGAAAACGACCTCGTGATCGGCGAAATAGTGCCACTTCGATTGCTGCTCGATCGGCACTGGCTTGATCGCAGGGTTGTACCAGATGAACGTCCAAAATTCCTCGGCGTTGACCTGGCCTTTCGACCGCAGCCAATCGGCGACGCCTTGTGCCTCGGCATTTCCGTAACGATTGGCGAAGTTGTAGAGGATGTTGTAATTGGTGCGGAATTTACCGTTTATGCGTTCGCGTTCGTAGTCGTTGCCTTTTCGGGCACGCGTGATCGGCCCGGCATATATGTCACCGTAATCGAAATTGAATTCGCCGCCGGGCAGCGTCGAATGAGCAACATACTTATGTGCGAGCTTCATTCCCGGAGTTGTTGCATAGAGGTCTTCGCCGGTTGCACGCAGGTGGACATCCATATAATGGACCAGCCACGGCGTCGAGAATATCCAATATTCCATGCTCTCGTAGAAATAACCGTCTTCGGTGTATGTCGCCAAAACGCGGTCATAGATCGCTCGCGAGGTCGCGGCCCATTCCTTTGCCTCGTCCGTTTCGCCCATCAACGCATAAGCCGTGACGGCAAGGCCGGTGATCGGAATGAATGTGTGATTTTGGCTGTACGCATACGATTTGCCCGTCTTCGGCTTGAAGAATTCGTAGAGCAGCCTCGCCTGTTTGATCAACTTTCCGCGATATTTGTCGCGTTCCGCAACCGTCAGATCGTGGTACAGCAGATCGTACGCCCAGCCCATGCCGTATAAGAGATGTCCTGCGGCGAGATCGACGTTTGGCTTGTTGTACGAGTAGCCCCAAACGTCATAGGTCACTGCTGCGTCCATGTATTTTTTCGCTGCATCGAGATATTTCTTGTCGCCCGTGATCTTGTAAACAAATGCCGCCTCGGCGATGCCGATACCGACCTCGTTCTGGACGCGGCGCTCCTCAGCCGGCGGCTTTGGCGGCTCGACCTTCAGGGCCCGAACACGCGACAGAGCCGTCTGCCACATCTCTTTTTGCGTGACCGCTTTCTCTTTCAGCTTGTCGATCTCGGCCTGCGTCATATAGACGCGTGGATGCACGCCGACCAGCTCAGGCCGTAGGGTAGATGGCTTGCTTTTCGCGATCGCGATCAGAGGATGCTCGCCTTTAAGCCGCGCATTTGCTTCGCGCTCGGCCTTGAGTTCCTGGCTGTCCTGTGAGAATGCCGCCGTTAC
>JANLTF010000096.1:0-1792 GCA_031362825.1 Acidobacteriota bacterium
GAATCTTCGTTCTTTGTCAGAAACCATGCGAGAAACAACGGCAAAGCTATCTTCGCTAATTCCGACGGCTGAAAAGAAAATCCTCCGAATCTTATCCAACGCTGGGCACCATTTATGGGAGAGAAAAAGAAAACTGAGAGCAATGCCAGAGATGTGAAGGCCAAAATACCGTAGATCACCCACTTATTTTCAAATACGTGATAATCAATACGGCTAACGACCAGCATCGCGACGATCCCGATGGCCACAAAGATGATCTGCTTTACAAAATAAGTGTACTGGCTCGCTGTACCTGATTCATTCATCGCCATCATCGCCGACGCACTGTAAACCATCAACGCGCCAAACAACGCGAGACCCGCTGCGATCACGAACATAAACCAATCTGTACGCTTTTCTTCCTTCATTAACTTTTCACTGGTCACTTACCGACTATTCACTGTTAGGACATTCGTCTCAGTGACAAGTTGATAGCGATCAGTTGTCAGTTCGCGGCAATTCCCGTTGCCCTTTCCATGACAGCCTTTTTGAAGACCATCCCCCGTTCCTCAAAACTCTTAAACATATCAAAGCTTGCACAAGCCGGAGCGAGTAAAACCGCGTCGCCAGGCCTTGCGGCGGAGAATGCCTTTTCCACCGCATCGCTAAGCGAATCGGCTCGAACGATGTCGGCGTGAGCCGTCAATTGCAACTCAATATTGTCTGCGTCCTCGCCAATTAGTACTAAGGCCCGAACCGACGTTTCGATCAGCGGAATAAGCGGAGCATAAGGAGCGTTCTTGCCGCGTCCGCCTAGTATCAGAACCGTCTTGCCTTCGCCCTCGCTCAATGCCTCGACTGCTTTCATCGTGGCGTCGACCGAGGTGGCCTTTGAATCGTTGTAGAATCTAACACCGTCGATCTCGGTGACAAATTCGATGCGGTGCTCGACGCCTTTGAAATTGGCGACGGTCTGACGCATCGAATCCGGCGAAGCACCGCACGCGAGTCCCGCAGCAAATGCCGCCAGTACATTCTCAACATTGTGCAGCCCGCGAAGAAAGATCTCGTCTCGTGTCGTCAGAACTTTCTCCTTGCCGTTCGCTTTGCAAATTAGGTCGCGTCCGCGAAGGAACAAGCCGTCTTCGAGTTCACGCTGGACGCTGAACATCACGACATTCGCGTTCAGGCCGCTTGCCCATTCGGTTGTGATCGGGTCATCAGCGTTCAGGACGGCGACATTCTCGGCCATTTGGTTCATGAAGATGCGGTGTTTCGCGGCCGCATAATCAAGGAACGATTCGTAGCGATCAAGATGGTTGGGCGTGACGTTCAGGCACATCGCCACGTCAGGCCGAAAATCCACGATCGTCTCAAGCTGGAAACTAGAAACCTCCGCAACCGTCCAAGTCTCGTCGGTCGCGATCTCAACTAGCGAGAGTAGCGGCGTGCCGATATTGCCGCCGACCAATGCCTCGAAACCCGCGTCCTTTAAGATCTCGCCGATCAATGTCGTAGTCGTCGTCTTGCCATTTGAACCTGTGATCGCGACCACGCGGCCTTTTAGGAACCGCGATGCGAGTTCGATCTCGCCGATTACCTCGCCGTCCTTACGGTCAACGTAGCGGGCCGGGATCGTGTTTGTCGGAACGCCGGGCGAGATAACAACCAGATCGATCTGATCAAGCAGCCACGAAGGCAATTCGCCGCCGATCAGCCCAACATCGTGCGATTCCTTGAGCGATCTCGCCGCGTCCGACCATTCCTCGACCGGTTTCCGGTCATGCAACGCAACGGTCGCACCGCGATCCGC
>JANLTF010000130.1:0-5860 GCA_031362825.1 Acidobacteriota bacterium
GACGAAATGACCGCCGAAGCGACCGGGAACCACTCGTGGTTTGCTCATTGTCTCGTGGAAAACGTAGACGAGATCTATGCCGAATTCAATGATCGCGGTGCCGTGATCCTCGCCAGGATCAGTAACAAACCGTGGGGAATCCGCGACTTCACCGTCGTCACTCCGGACGGGCATCGGATACTTTTTGGGCAGGAGATCCGAACATAAAAAAACAGCGTCCTCCGTTGAGAACGCTGTTTCTTAGATCAATAATGATCTGGCTAAACTGTACTGTCTCCAGTTTTATTAATTTTCATAATATCACCCCCAGGAGCTTCGGTATCTCACACGCGGTTAGGGGTTCGTCAAGTTTTATTTACTTGCTGAACCAGTTACTCCATCTCGCTCTCGTCGATGTCGAAGTTTGCATAGACCTTTTGAACATCGTCGTTGTCGTCGAGGGCGTCGTAGAGTTTCATCATTTTGCGGGCATCGTCGCCGGTAAGGGCGATATAATTTTGAGGGATCATCGAGATCTCGGCAGCCTGGGTTTCGACTCCGGCAGCTTTTAGGGCGTCGGCAACTACTTCGAACGCTTCAGGCGTTGAAAAGATCTCGTAAACGTCGCCTTCGTCTTGCATATCGTCGGCACCTGCCTCGATGACTATCTCGAACAAAGCGTCTTCGCCCATCGCCGTCTTATCGACGACGATGTAGCCTTTTTTATCGAACATCCAAGCGACGGACCCGGCCTCGCCCATGTTGCCGCCGTTTTTCGAAAAAATGTGCCGGATCTCGGCGACAGTGCGATTGCGGTTGTCGGTAATGGTTTCGACCAGAACGGCAACGCCGCCGATGCCGTAACCTTCATAATTGATCTCGTCGTAGGCGACGCCTTCGAGAGCACCTGTGCCGCGTTTGATGGCTCGGTCGATGGTGTCGTTGGGCATGTTGAGGCCTTTGGCGTCGGTGACGGCTTTGCGGAGACGGGCGTTGGCATCAACATCGCCGCTGCCGCCGGTGCGGGCCGCGACCGTGATCTCTTTTATCAGCTTGGTAAAGATCTTGCCGCGTTTTGCGTCCAAAGCACCTTTCTTGTGCTTAATAGTGTGCCACTTGGAGTGTCCTGACATTGTTAGTGTTCCTTTAGGTGATTTGGCGATGAGACTTAGGCACACTCCCTACCGGTCGTGTTTGTGCCTTGTCGAACTTGAAAATATATCACGCTACGTTTTGGCTTTCAAAACTGCCTCGAACTGAGCAGCCGTTAATCCGCGCATACGTATTTGTTTGCTTTTCGATGTTTGGCCGCCGATGATCTCGATATTGCCCTTGGAAATGCCGAATTGTTTGGTAAACAATTTGATCAATTCAGCGTTGGCGGCACCATCGACTGGTGGAGACGCGATTCGTACTTTCAACGCTCCGTCGTGCTCGCCGATGATCTCGCTCATTGAGGCTCGCGGGACCACGCGGACGGAGACAATGATCGATCCGTTTGATTCCGAATGCTTAATTGACATTACGAACAGCTAACACATGAGCGACATTCAATACCGAATTATTCGCGTCTGCGGTATTATATCCAACAAAGCCATTATCAGAGGTGCCAATGTTTAACTTATCCAGGTTCCGCTCTCCGCAGGTTCTCATCGGTTTGGTCACCGTCGCGACCATTGCCGTCCTTTACGTTGGATCGAACCGCTCAAACGCTGCCGATGAATCAGTGTTATTCAATGCAGACGGCAAACCGCTTTCACCAGCTGGCAAACTGATCATTGATGCATCGACCGGGCTGCCCACCGTGGCGCCGTTGACGATGAACTTCGTCCGTACGCCAGACACCGCCGGGCCGGACGGCAAGGGCCGCTATCTTATAGCGGTGAATAGTGGTTACGGCATTCAATTTACGACAAAGAGCAAAGCTCAGCAGACCATATCGGTGATCGACCTGGGTCTGCAGCCAGAGCCAAAAGTAGTTCAAACTCTATATTTTCCGTCACCGCAGAGCGCGAACGTCGGGCTCGTTTTCGACCCGAATCTAAAGCCTGACGGAAAGTACCAGCTATATCTCTCCGGCGGTTTTGAAAACAAGATCTGGATACTAGGATTTGATCCGACCGCTGCCGTTCCGATGGCTCCCGCTAATAAACCCGATACGGTTTTTGAGGCACCGTTTATTGATGTTACAGCCTTTGCCGAGAACGCACCGTCTCCGAACTACAATAATGACGTTGCCGCCGTCTATCCGACCGGTATCGATCTGAGCCCCAACGGGCAAACGCTCTACGCGGCGAATAATCTCGGCGATACGCTCGGTATCGTTTCAGACCTTCGTGACACGCGGAAGATACGACGCATCGATCTGCATCGCAAGGGATCGTCGCAGATGCTCTATCCATACGAGGTCAAACTGCGAACAAAGGGAAACACCGTTTTGAAAACATATGTTTCTCTCTGGGGCGACGGTTCGATCGCGGTCGTAAAGGCGAACGTTCCGGTTAGCCATATTATAGTTGGCAGGCATCCGACGGCAATGCTAATGAATAAAGCGCAAACGCGGCTGTACGTTGTAAATTCAAACTCCGACACGGTCTCGGTCATCGATACGCTGTCCGACAGGGTCATCGAAACGATCAACGTACGCCTAACCGAAACGGAATTGGTAGGAGCCAGCCCCGAAGGGCTTGCTCTGAGTGATGATGGACAGACCCTTTACGTAGGAAATGCACATGCCAACGCAGTCGGCGTGGTCAAACTTGCTGTTCGAACCGAAAAGGCCGAAGCGTCGAAATTGTCCGGCTTTATTCCAACGGGCTACTACCCTGCGGCGGTGGCTGCCGTTGGAAATCGTCTCTTCATCGCGAACGGAAAAGGCACGGGAATGGAAAACTCGTCGACGACCATCAACGACTCGGGACTCTATCCGAACATGCCAAACACTGCATTTCCGGGTGCCGGCTATAACAAACGCGGTATTTATAGCGGCGTGATCGTTTCGGGCAACATCAGTGTCGTCACCGTGCCTGACGAGCCAAAACTCTTTGCCTATACGCAAACCGTAATGCGTAACAACGGACTGTTGGGTGGAAAGCAAAAGAGTATATTCCCTGGCGGGCGATCACCGTTCAAGCATATTGTATATATAATTCGCGAAAACCGGACCTACGATCAGGTATTCGGCGACCTCGCAAAAAGCGGCGACTGTCACACCGCCGATGGCGATCCATCGGTAGCTATCTTTGGGTCCGGCGACGCGGCCAAATCGCCGAACGGCGCGAAGCAGGAGATCACACCGAATGCCCGTTCGCTCGCGTTGCGGTTTGGGCTCCTCGACCGGTTTTTCGTAAATGCCGAGGCTTCTCCCGACGGACACAATTGGTCAACCGCTGCGTTCTCTAATGATTACGTTGATAAAGCATTCCGCTGGGATTATTCCGGCCGGGGCCGGACCTACGACTACGAAGGATTCAATCGGCTACCTTCGTACAGCCCACCGGGCAACCAGCCGCCGGTTGCTTTGCCGTCGGTCTTTGATCTGCCGGCAACGGCCGAGACAGTCGCAAATTTTCAGAAAAAGTATGTTCCGTATTTACAGGGCGACCGCGACATTGCCGAACCGGAAACGCTTTACCTGTGGGATGCCGCCAAACGCGCCGGGCTAACATATCGAAACTATGGCGAGTTTGTCGGGACTGTTTCTGCCGATGATGTCAAAGAACTGAACACACGTAAACCGAAGAAATATCCCGACATTTCGCCGACGCTAACCGCTTTCGCAACCAAAAAGTCTCTTGAAGGCAATTTCTCACCGACGGCCCGTAATTACGATACCTCGACTCCTGACGCGTTGACGGTAGATTCCTATCGCCTGGCAAGGGAATCTGCAACCCCGATCGATCCAGCGATCACACCCGACAATCCCGATAGCCGTTTTCGCGGTAATTCGCGGTTCGGTGAGTGGCAAAAGGAGTTTCGGGGCTATGTCGCCAATCTCCAGTCAGGCAAGGGAGATTCTCTGCCAAATCTCTCGATCGTTCGAATTTCGAACGATCACACCGCCGGTCTTCGCCGCGGTACGCCGACGCCGCAATTTTACGTCGCCGAAAATGACTATGCACTAGGGCGAATGGTCGAAGAGATCTCTAACAGCCCATATTGGAAAGACACGGCCATCTTTGTCGTCGAGGACGATGCTCAGGACGGGCCGGATCACGTCGATGCCCACCGGTCACCTGCCTTTATCATTTCGGCCTACAATCGCAATGGTGCTCTCGTACACGAGTTTCACAATACCGTCAGCCTGATCCGCACGATGGAATTGTGCCTAAACCTGCCGCCAATGAATTTTCTCGATGCGAATGCAACGCCGATCGACATTTTCGGCCGGACGCCGGACTTGCGGCCCTTTACAGCTCAAATGCCGACCGTTGCTCTCGATAACCTCTATCCGCCTGATAGGCCATCTGCTGCAATGCTCAGATATATGAAACTGACGGACCAGCAGGATCTGGAACACGCCGATATGGCGAACGCCCGCGAACTCAACGAGATCATCTGGTTCTCTGTAAAAGGCGAAGTTCCGATTCCTGGAATCGCACGTCTTCCGGCGTTTGAGCTAATGACGGCCGGAGTCGCCCCGGACGACGATGATGATGACGAAAACGAGGCGGACGAAGATGATTGATCGCGATCCGGCTAGTTTCTCACAAAAACATTCAGCACGATCGTCTGTAAAAATCCGATCAGCAAGAGCACGAGCATTGCGGAGATATCGAACATTCCGATCGGCGGAATCAGACGCTGGACGGGCAGCAATATAGGGTCGGTGACACGGACTACAAACGCAAGGAATGTCTTCCGCGTGAACACGAACCAAGACGCGATAAACCGTATGAAAATAAACAGAATGAGAATACTAAGCAGCCCGTAGAGAATAAATCCGATGATGACCTTAGCATTTCCCGTCACCAAACCGGCCGTAAGGCCATCGATGACAAAAAATGTGTTGCCAATAATCTGCGTGAAAAAATATGTGATAACAAGGCCGATGAGTATGGTCAATAACGGTGCGAGTCGCGTGTCAATGCGGTACATCGCAAAAAAGCGAGCCGCCGGATAGACCCATTTTTCGGTCACCTTGCGAACCTTAAAGCCAAATCTTCCGATCTTACCGAACGGATTTGGGTCCGAGTAATTGAAGATTAGCCTCAACAACAGCACAGCAAGAAAAATGCCGAAGACACTCCAAACGACCAGAAAAAATATCGGATAAACTAAAGCAGTCAACATCGTAAATTACTTCCTAACTTTTAACTTATAACTATGAACTAAATAACTGTTTGGAAGGATTCTTCTTTGGTTCAGTTAATAGGTATCAGTTCACAGATTATAGTCTCTGACCAAAAATTGCGGTTCCGACGCGGACGACCGTAGCACCTTCTTCGATCGCGGTTTCAAAATCGTGGCTCATTCCCATTGAAAGTTCGCCGTTTGGCAACCAGTTATCGCGAATTTCCCGCAATCGTTTGAAATACGGCCTTGTATTTTCCACATCGTCATCATAGGGCGGAACGATCATTAAACCGTCTAGACGTAGATGTTTACAGCTTCTCAAATAGTCGACCAGTTTGGGAAGATCGCTTTCCGAAATTCCAGCCTTCGTTTCTTCACCGGCGAGGTCAAGCTCAATAAGAACCAGCAGTTCGCTGCGACCAACTTCATCACAAATACGCTCTAGCCTCTGCGCAAGTTCGACTGAATCAAGCGACTGGATGACGTCGAAAAGCTGCACGGCCTTTCGCGCCTTGTTCGATTGAAGATGCCCGATCAAATGCCACTCCGCAACGTCGCGGCCAAGTTCGGCGATCTTCGATTCGGC
>JANLTF010000133.1:0-7185 GCA_031362825.1 Acidobacteriota bacterium
TACGACCTCGCAACCGCCGCATACGGCAGTGTTTCTGCCACGCAGGTACTGATCGAAGATGACGTCCAGGCGGCTCGTGCGATCGAGGCACTACCGCGAGCTGAGTCACTTGCTCGCCAGGCGGCAAAGTATCGCGGAACACACAATAAATAAAAAAAGGCTCTTCCGCTTTCACGAAAGAGCCACATTCAAGGATCAGATCCGGTTAGAAATTGAATTTGCCCGAGATCTGAATTCTACGCGCCGAGCTCGAAACAGAATCGCGAATCCGGCCAAACACGGTCGAATTAAAAGTTGCGGTTGGTAGACCGAAAGACGCATTGTTCGTGACATTCCTTGCGTCGACCCTTAGATCAAGGCTTAATGTCTCGGTAAAGCGCAATTTTTTGGATAACGAAACGTCCGTTTGGAACTGTCGCGGCCCGATAAAGAAGTTGCGGCCCGAGTTGCCCAGCTCACCCGGAGCGGGCTGTGAAAACTGAGCCTGGGCTGCTTCGGAGAACCAGTAATTCGTACCGAAACGTTCAATCAAAGCACCCAAATTTCGATTGCAACCGTTGCAGTTTGCAAACGACTGGTTGACGTTGCTAAAAGTATTCAAACCAGAGTAAACGGTAAATGGCCTACCCGATGCCCAGTTGTAAGTACCCGCCAACTGCCATCCGCCGACAACAAAATCAAGAGCCTTATTCATGTCCGAGCCAAACTTACGCCCCCGTCCAAACGGCAACTCATAAACATACGTCGCCTGTAGTGCATGTCGCCGGTCAAAATCTGACGGAGCATAATTCAGGTCGCGATTATTGATATCGAAGGGCGTACTCGACGCCGACTGATTATTTGCACGCGAAACGATCGTAAACGTCGGGTCGAACGAGCGAGTGTCGCTCGAACGGGACAACGTGTAACTGACCTGAAATCCAATTCCGCCCTTGAGCCGTCTCTTTAGAATGAACTCTAAACCGTGATAGATCGAATAGTCTTCACTGTCTAGTACATTCAATGCTCCTGAAAACTGTGGGAATCTCTGAAAGAAGAACGGGTTGTTGATCGTCGTTGCGATCATCTGTGCCGTGCCGGCCGTCCGCTGGGAAACGACCTGGGCGGCAGTTGCAACGCTACCGCCTGTGTTTGTCAGCGACAGCGTCGATGCGATCGCTGCAATACCGCGAAACGTGGTCGTCCCGGTATTGTTTAGCGGGTCTCCGGTGAAAAGTAGATTGATCAAGCACGAGTTAGCGGCTGTATTAGCCCGCAACGTGTTGAAAGCCTGAAGAAAATTCTCAGCACAACGGGTATCTCGAGCCAAGATATTTACCTGATTCGAATCATATCCACCGAAAAGGTGTTTACCTTTTTTGCCGATGTAATTGACTTCGGCAACGGTGCCCCAACCGATCTCATGCTGAACGCCCGCAAACCACTGATGAACTTCCGGATATCGGGTATTAGGGTCAACTAGCGTGATGCCGCTGGTCGAGAAAGCTGGCGGAGTTCGGAGTTGAGCAGGAGTCGAGGTCGGAAACAGGCTCGGCACCCCATTACGGAGTAACCGGTTTTCCAGAGCAATTCCCGACGCAGAAGCGCTAAAAACATTACCGGGAGTGCCCTGCCAAACGCTATTGGTGAAGACTTGTGTAGGAAAACGGTCAAACGACAAGCGGTAATTAGCTCGAATTGATGTTTTGCCGTTCTTAAAAGGATCCCACGCAAAACCTACACTTGGCCCCCAGTTGTTATAGTCGTCAGGGAACATCTTGCCCTCGACCCACGTCAACGAATTCGATGGTGCCGCCCCGACAATGATCGACTGGTTTGGCACCAGTATCGGCAGATCCTTCGAACTTGGGCTCGGTTTTGCTTCGTATCGAACTCCAAGATCAAGAATCAAATTGGAACGCACTTTCCAGGTATCCTGAAAATAGAAATCGTATTCGGGATAATAGGCTCGAAAAGCCCACCGCGTGCCGGCTGGAGCCCAGTTTGCGGGATTGCTCGGACTTACGATGAATCCCTGACTATAGCTTCCAATTCGGCCAAGGAGATTGTTTATCAATGACCGGAGCCTAGTGAGATCGTTCGCATTTATCGAGGTAGCACCCGCAGTCGGCAGGCCGAAACCCGTAAAACTGCTGGAACCTTCTCCAAACCCGATCGTGCCTTCGATATTTCCTCCCGCACTAGATCGGTCATCAACAACCCGGCCAAGCCGGATATTGAAGCCGAACTTTAATACATGCGGCGACAGATCGAAGGTCATGTTATCAACAAACTGGAACGTCCTTGCCTGTCGGGCATTTCCTAAGCTGTTACCGAACGGGGTGTCAACTGTATTGAGAACAAACGGAACATCGGCCCGCACGTCGGGATTGAAAAATGTGAACCGAAAACGACTAATGCCAACGACGGCCTCGTTGGTAAACTTAGCCGTCGGCGACCAGCGGTAATTAAAGGCGTAATTCTTAGGGCGTCGTGTCGTGTCGACAAAATTTGAATAGCCTGGAAAAATCTGTAAACCGCCATTTACACTATCGCCGAGGGTACTCTGTTCTCCCTCGGCATATCGAAAGTAAAATCTGTTTTTGTCATTCAAATTGTAGTCAAACTTCATCACCAGATCCCACTGCTTTTCTAGCTGCGAAGCATTGAAGTTGAATCCGGCAGTATTCAGCCCGTCGCCGCGGGCGAAATCATTTGGTGCCGGATAGTTATTAAGAATCCCACTCACTAACGGGTCGAAAGTGATCGGTGAGCTGGTCGCCGTATTATAAGTGGCAACGCAAAGGGTCGTGACCGTAGCACTACAGTTCGGATATCGCGGACTCCCGTCAGGATTAACTGCCGCTGTCGCTGTTCCTGCGGGAGCATTCTGCTGACCGACTATGTATCGGAACAAGCCGGACCGGGCCTGAGTCGTATAGACAGTCCGTTGTGCCAACCGCGTTTCGGATGCGGATAAACGCTGATAATTCACAAAGAAGAAAGCCTTATCCTTCAATGTTTTCCAGCCATTTTGTCCCAAGCCAAAATTGGGGATCGGGCCGCCAAATGAAAAGCCATAAATATGCTGGACAAACTGCGGTCTGGCAACTCCCAGAAGATTGCTTTCAAATTGATTCGCGTTAAAATCCGGTGTCTGATAGTACTCGAATATGTTGCCCGAGTATCGATTTGTTCCCGACCTCGTAACAAGTGTGACTTGCGCTCCGCTGTTTCGCCCTAACTCGGCGGTCGCATTTGAGGTAACGATCTGGAATTCCTGAATAGATTCGGGATTCGGGCGAAGCGGCGTGAAATTTGAACCCCCAGCCGTCGTATCGTTAATATCAATGCCATCGAGCGTAAAATTGAACGCTCTGTCACGGCTGCCGTTTACATGAACGCCACCGCCGGTATTCGAACCAACCACAACTCCGGGTTGAAAATTAAGGAGATCAAGCGGATTGCGGCCACGTAACCCGACGATCGGCAGGCTCTCAAGAGTTTTTTGCTCAACGTTCGTACCGACATTGCCTGAAGTCGCGGTCTGTACCTGTTCCGCCTTTCCATCGACAGTTACAACCGCTGACACGTCGCCAACCTCAAGTGCGATGTTGATAACCGCAGGCTGGTTGATCAAAGCCGAGTTCCCCTTTGATATAGACTTTTTAAAACCAGTCTTCTCGACCGAAACTTCGTACGACCCTGCCTGAATAAGGTCGAAAACGTATGTTCCCGTATCGCTCGTTTGAGTAGTCAGGGAACTTCCCGAACCATCTCGTTTGATCGTGACGGTTGCCCCGTTAACAGCCGCGCCAGAAGTATCGGTAACCGTTCCCGTAATTCTGGATGTCGTGCCTTGACCGAATGTAATGCTGCACAAAGCAAGACTAACTGCCACAGCAACAAAAATACCGAAAAAACGCTTGTCTTTCATGATTTGCCTCCACAAAAATCCGAGTATTACAACAAAGCCTGATGGTTCTTGGCCTTTTGATAGAAATTACTATGCAAGGTAACACAGATTATCGTGGATGTTAAATCCGAAAAACGGGCATCGTTGTTTTGCGGAAGTTTATTTCTGAAACTCAACCGTAGAACCGGCTGCACCGACAGCCCAGCCGTATTTTTTGGTCATGAAGAGGCCGTAGAGATCGGCCTTTATGTTGCTTTCCTGACGAACCCAGGTTCGGCCCTTGTCCGAGGTCCTGAGGATGATTCCGCGGTGGCCGACGGTCCAGCCGTTTTTGTCATCGGCAAAGTTAACGCGTTTCAAAGTGTCGGTGAATGAGGTATTGACCTTTTCCCACGTCGAGCCGCCGTCGTCGGTTCGAATGATCGTACCGCCGCCGCCGACCGCGAAGCCTTCGTTATCGTCGCGAAAATCAACGCTGAAAAGGGCTCGCGTGACACCCGAACGCTGCACACGCCAGTTTGCACCGCCATCCTGAGTGGCCAATACCAAGCCTTTGTCACCGACGATCCAGCCGTGTGAGTTGCCGTTAAAATCGAGATGAAACAGCTCGGCCTTGGTTGGAATAATTACGCGGGTCCAGGTGTCGCCGCCGTCGTCGGTCTTCATTACGAGCGAATCAATGATCTCGTCGTTCTTATTAACGATCGATCCGATCGCAAGGCCGCGTTTCTTATCAGAAAAACGGATACTGATGAGTTCCGGTGCTCCGTTCTTAAAATCGGTCGTTTTATATATCCGAGTTTCCTGCCAAGTCTTGCCGCCGTCCTGCGTTATAAACAGCAGACGCCCCGCAACAAGATAGCCGTTGTTATCATTGCGAAAATAGATCTCGTTGATATTTTGGTTGGTGTTGAGAAAATACTTCGTCCATGTCTTGCCGCCGTCGCTGGTCGAAGACAAAAACCCGTCATCACCCGCGACAAAGCCACGCTCGGCCGAAGTGAAGAAAACAGCAACCAGATCGACCTTCCCGGTCGGCGAATGAGCGATCCAACCCTGAGCCAGAGCACCTGATCCGCAAAACACTAGAAACAAAAAAACGAATAATATATTTCTCAATCTGTCTCTCCTGTCAGAACCACCTGCGGTAGCGGGCGGTTGAACGCACATTTATCAAAGCCGACAGTTATTCGATCGCCCCCGTAAACCACCGGCTACCGCAGGTGGTTCTGACAAAAAAGGTGATCTTTGACCATTAGGATAATCGTTCCACAGTCAAAAATCACCTTATCGGATGTAAATATCAGCTTACGAGTTGACCCAAATTTACTTCGTGATCTTGTAAACCTTGCTTTTCCAAACAAAGGTCACCTGTTCACCGAGAGCCAGATAGGCCACAATGTCACGTTCGGTATTGATCAGCTTGAAATATTCATCGCTCGCGAACTTGATCGTGACCACGGGCAACTTCGTTTCCGCCGACCAATCCGAATCAACCCAAACACCGCTTTGGTTAGTAAAATTCTTATTCGCGACAAACTGATTGTTGATCGTATTGTCGAGGATTATCCTTTCTTTCTCATCCTTGACGTCGCCGCTCACGATCTGCGTGTTCGTCTGCATCGAGTTCTGCTGTCCGCTCATTTTTACTGCATCGGCACCGCTTCGCTCGGCTGCTTTCGTTTTTCCTAATGCCATCATGTCCGCAGCCATCGGCGCATCACGGCGAACGTTCGCGGTCGAGCCATCTGTCGCCAGATAAGATGTATAAGGCGTCACGAGCCCGTAACGCGTGCCGAGTTCGACGACCTCGTCGCGTATCTCTTTCGTCTCTCCATTGTTTCGGATCTGCTCGAGCAGCCAGCCGACACGGCGGCTCGCCCACAGACGCGGCAGGAAATTGTTCTCGTCGGAACGCACCGGAAAATCGAGGTTCGTGTAATTGAACGAACGCGTCTCCTTGCCCGCTTTGCCCGTAAGTTTGAGCGTGATGTTTTTGAGATCGTTCGCATTTTTATAACGCCCGATGACAGTCATCTGCATACCGCGAAACAGATCGGTCAGCTTGCGCGGATACATATAGTCGGTCAATACGGGGCCAAAATCCATTTCTAGATCGGCCAGAACAGGCGACGAAACACGTGAGAAGAAGTTCGAGACCTTTATCTCCAGGTCTTCTTTTGGCTGGACATAATCGGACATTCCCGAATTCTCCGCACCAATTCGATCTAACAAAGTCGTATTCACGTCGTACCCAAAACCGAACGGAAAGATACGAATGTCGAGACTTTTCGCATTCTTGAGATTGGAAACGATCCGCTCAACATTTGTCTCGCCGACGGTCGGCAAGCCGTCGGTCATAAAAACGAGCATCTTCGGCCGGTCGCCTTTTTCAAATTGTTTGAGCGAAGCGATCAGCGAATCATTGATATTCGTCCCGCCTGTCGGCTGCAAACGGCTCACAAACTCTTCGCCGCGTTTCTTGCCTTCGGCGTTTGCCGTGATCAGTCCGCGTTCCATCAAATGTTCTTCGCCCGAAAAATTGATGATATTAAACCGGTCGCCATCACGCAGCGTTTTGACGCCAAACAGCAAAGCCTTTCGCGCCTTGTCCATTTTGCCTTCGTCGGCCATAGAACCAGAAGTGTCGAGAACGAAAACGATGTCTTTATTAACGAGTTCTTTCTCCGAGATATTGTCCTTTGGCGACAGCATCAGGAGAAAATAGCCGTCCTTACCCGGCTCGCGATATGTCACGAGCGACATACCAAAGTCGTTATTGGAGATGCCGTAAAATAGCTGAAAATCAGTATCGTTGCTCTTCGTCTCAAACGAAACGCTGGCTCCGGTTTCACCTTTTCGTTTCGTGTCGATCTGATGTGTCGGCGAATAGATATTCCGCAAAGCCTCTTTCCCAACTATCTCGATCGTCCCCGAAACGGTCCCAAACTGCTGCTTCGGCATAGAGCGTCGATCGTCAATTATCTGCCGATTTGCCCACACATTTCGCCCCGTTCCCAATGGATATCGATACGCAACGGTTCCCGATTCCGCTTTCAGGATCTCGGTATAGGTCAGTTCAAGTTTCTTGTCAGAGTTTGGCGGAATGGGAAATATCGATGCCTGAAACAGGTCTTTGCCCGCATATTCGAGCAAGCCCGGATCTTTCTGACGCCTTACGATCTCGTCATAAATTCGCCTCGCCTCTTCCTTCGAACGCACCTCACCGACTAGCCTTTTGCCGTTCTCCCAGATCGAAAACTCCACTATCGAAGCAGTCTCAGGGATCG
>JANLTF010000144.1:0-3507 GCA_031362825.1 Acidobacteriota bacterium
TTTTGAGGGCACCTTTATGCCAGGGAACGACCCGTCGCTATTTGGCTCGGTCCACCTCAACATAAATTCGCCGCTCGATGAAGAATCGATCAAGGCGATCGCCAAACGCGAAGGCTGGCGCTGCTTCACCGCAAACCGCGGCGGCGGCCTTTTCCAGCTTATCGAATTCTGGATCGAAGATCGCTTCATGCTCGAGGTCAACACACCCGAAATGACCGAGGCGTACCAAAACATGGCGACACCCGAAAACTGGGCAAGCTTCCTCCAGGCACCAATGCCGCCGAAGTACGCGGATAATTACGCGGGATTGGTTGGCTAAACAACTTCGACATTCAGCTTTTCGAAAGGATCGCGTCTTATGATGCGGTCCTTTTACGTTAAGGATGTCAAATCTGAAATGTCAAATATTCTCGCTCCCTGATACTTTTTTTGCGTCTCTCTCGCCTTACCTTATGACGGCGGTTTTTGCCGACTTAATTCATACAAGAAGGTACGGAGAGCAATTATGAAAAACACGATTTTATATGTAATTTCGGCGATATTATTGATCACGGGCACGGCCCTTGCGGATACCAAGGTCAAGATCAAACAAACCATGAGCGGCCAGACGATGGAAAATACGACCTACATCAAAGGCAAACGCCAACGCACCGAAATGATGGGCGGAGCGATGGTCTCGATCACGCAGTGCGACCTCGGACGTGACCTGCAGATGAACCCGACCACCAAAACATACACCGTCACATACTACGACGAAGGCACCACGACGCCCGGTTCGGTAAAGACCGGAACCGCCGCACCTGTCACCAAAGGCGGCACGATGATCGTCACGACGACGATCAAAGACACCGGCGAACGCAAACAGATGTTCGGCTTCACGGCCCGTCACATTATCCAGACCATTGAGACGGAAACGACGCCTGATGCATGCCTGCCGTCGAAAACCAAAATGGAAATGGACATGTGGGTGATCGACGCCGAATTCGGCATCGCTTGCGGACAGACACGTCAGTACAACGGCAACAACGGTGGAAAATCCGCAGGCTGTCAGGATAAGATCGTGCAGAAAACGCTCGGTTCCGGCAAGACGGGCTATCCGCTCTGGCAGAAAATGACCTCGTACGACGCAAGCGGAAAAGAGAGCTTCACGATGACGCAGGAAGTCGTCGAACTTTCAAAAGCAACACTCGACCAGGCCCTGTTCGAAGCACCAGCCGACTACCGCGAAGTCAAATCCGCGTCGGAAATGTATACGGCAGCCAGCACGTCCGGCGTGTCTTATACAGGACCGTCGAGCAGCAGCAGCGGCAGTTCGGCTACGTCAGGCCTAAGTTCAAGCATCAGTAAAGCGGCAGCATCAACCAACAACGCTCCGGCAAACATCGGTGCCAAAAAAGAAGGCACGGTCCGCATCGGTCTCTCCGGTGTCAAAACCGGATCTGTCGGCGAAGGCATCACGGCCGCCGATCTTAGTGCCGCGATACAAAATTCGCTTTCGTCCTATCTCAAAGGCACAAAGGTCGAGATGGTCCAGCTCGAAGCAAAACTCGCCTCAGCACAGGCCGACGAGGCAAAGCAGAAAGAGTGCGACTACATTCTGACCGCAACGGCTTCGCACAGGAAAGGCGGCGGCGGTTTCGGAGGTTTCGGCAAAATGCTCGGATCGGTCGTCTCACAGACCGGCATCGGCCACACCGGCTCGACCGTCGGCAACATCGCCGGCCAAATGGCGACGACCGCGATCGTCTCGGCATCGTCGCTATCGGGAAATGTTAAATCGAAAGATGAACTGACACTCGATCTCGCGATCGTCTCGGCGGCGAACAACAGCTCGGTTCTCGCCAAACAGTTCAAGGCAAAAGCCAAATCGAACGGCGACGACATCATCTCAACCGTCGTCGAACAGGCCGCCCAAGCCATCATCAACGCAGTCGGCAAGTGATCCTTCGTGCGGAGATGTTTGAGAAGTCCCGAATTGTAAAACAACCAACACTATTTTGAACGCGGATCGAGCGGATCGAGCAGATCAAGCAGATCAAGCATATTTAGATG
Source organism: Acidobacteriota bacterium (assembly GCA_031362825.1). Classification (GTDB taxonomy): domain Bacteria; phylum Acidobacteriota; class Blastocatellia; order Pyrinomonadales; family Pyrinomonadaceae; genus OLB17. The sequence goes on from JANLTF010000144.1 coordinate 2,053, forward strand.
ATTTGTTAAGAACATCCGTAAGATCCGCCTAATCCGCCCGATCCGCGTTCAAGAAAAGGCCCAGGACTTTGCAACCTGAATATTCCAAAGACACTCAGACTGACCAGATCAAACTCTTGGTCATTTTCTCGAACTTATTTCAAAACATCTGCGTAAAGACATTGAGTGCAATTTTGCAGCTCGATCGGGTTTGTGCCTGATCTTCTATACAGACTGGTCTCGAACCCGCCTTTTTTGGCAATCGAAGGCCGCTCGGCCTTCTCATACATACTTAGTGAGGTAAATTATATGTTTCGAACAATCCGTAATTATTTAACAGTCATCTCTCTCGGCTTGGTCATTTCGACCACTTCCCTTCTCGCGGCTCCGATCGTTTTCGAAGGCGCAAAAACAAAAACGATCAACGTCGATTCCTCCAAGGACCACAGCTTCTACAACGAAGTTCTGGCCAACGGAGGCAAAGACACCTACACGCTCAACGTAGGCATCAACAAGACAACTCGGGTCGTCATCCGCTCAGAAAAAGCGATCTCGCTCAAGGTCCAGGCTCCTGACGGAACTTTCCAGAGCTATGCTCCGGAAAAATACTTCAGCCTCGACCTCAAATCCGACGGCGAATACACCCTCGACCTCGAATCCATCTCGGTCTCGCTCTACACACTCGAGGTTACCCAATAACTCTCTTTCACAGAGACCAACAAAAGGGCTGTCGCCAAAAGCGGCCGCCCTTTTCCTCAGGCTCCCCTCCTTACCAAGGAGGGGTGGACACCGCTTCGGTGGACGGGGTGGTTCACTTGTCGGGGCGGTAGACTCTTGCCTGACCGAACGCCGACCTTCAAATTCGAAGGCCGATGCCGACACTATCCACTATCCATTCTCCATTATCACTTTCCCTCCGCCTCTCGCCCCATTTGTCAGAATCGCCGAACATCTATAGCCTCTGTTAATGAAATACCCAAGGCCATGATCGCCAACGTCCAGGACGACAAGTCCGACGGCGGAATGGGAATGTAAATTTCTGGGCTTAACGCCCCGCTCATCCGGGAAGACAGAAGGCCTCGTTAGAAATGGCGAGGCCTTTGTCTGCGCAGGACTCTTGATTCGGTAAGGCGTTCATTGCTTGGAAGGGACAACAATGGTACGCTACGTCATATTTAACAATCAGTAAATTTATAGAGACTCTTTATGAATCGTATCTTTCGCCGGCAGAGGTTCGCGATCCTCATGATGATGATGCTGTTCGGGCCCTCTCAAATCGGAGTCGCGCAGCGGGTCCGCTCGCTGGGCACCGTTTCGGGATTCAATTCGCACAACAACCTAGTTGTAATGCCTAACGGCCATCATGTTCTGTATGCGGACGATGACGGGTTATGGGCATATGACCTTCGGTCGAAGACCAGATCGTCGATCGCCAAGGGGGATTTCCAGGCGATATCGATCTCGCCAATCGGCGAC
>JANLTF010000151.1:0-2861 GCA_031362825.1 Acidobacteriota bacterium
TTAAGACTCACCTGCTCGGAGCGCAGATACCAAGCGGAGCCTGCGAGATATACGTCTATCGTGGCGGCTACGGCGGATGTAATCGTGTCGAGAACGATCTTTACAACCTCTGTTTTATCGCATCGGCTGAAGAGACCAAAAACCTTGGAAGCGATGCGGAACGAGTAATGCGAGAGATCGTTTTCACGAATAAACAGGCTAGAGACGCCATGGAAAATGCAGTGGTCGCGAAGCCTTGGCTGGCTGTGCCGATCGAACGATTTGGGCGTGGTGAACTGGTTCCTGCCGACGGGTTGATATCGGTTGGCGATGCAGCGGCGTTTATAGATCCTTTTACGGGAAGCGGAATGCTGCTAGCCCTTGAGAGTTCGAAGATCGCGCGTGACGCGATCGTGAGGACCATCAATGGCAACTTCTCGACGTTGGCCGCCCAATACAAGCGAGAATATTCGACTGCTTTCGATTCGAGGCTGCGTGTTTGCTCGATCCTCCGGTACTCGGCGTTCGCTCCGCTTCTAGCCGAGACAACAATCGCTTTGCTTAGCCTAAACCGTGGAATTAGCCAGAGGATCGCGAGGGCGACTAGGTCTGTTCCATAGACGGGGTTTACGGTCTGGACTAAGGAATCAACGTTAACCTAGAAGTAACTCTATTGTCTTAGATCGAGTTTTAGAGGTCATCCAACGCCGCAACGCCAGGCAGAACGTCACCGGCAAGAAACTCGAGAGTTGCTCCGCCGCCGGTCGAGATGTGGCTTATCTTGTCGTTGAGTCCCGCCTGATTGACGGCGGAGACTGAGTCGCCGCCGCCAACTATTGATGTCGCTCCATTCTCCGTGGCTTTAGCTACGGCTTTGGCGATAGCAACGGTTCCCTGATCAAATGGTTTCTCTTCGAACATGCCCATTGGACCGTTCCAGACGATGGTCTTTGCGCCTTCCAGGGCGTGTTCGAATATGGCTACGGTCTCAATACCAATATCGAGGCCCACAAGCCCCGCGTTTGTAAATGCGACGGGAATTGTCTTTGCCGAATTCAGCGGATCATAGCTGTCGACGACCTGATGATCGGTCGGCAAGATGAGTTCGACACCAGCGCCTTTGGCCATTTGCTCGATCTCAAGCGCTTTCGGCATCATCTCGTCCTCACATAACGATTTACCGATCGTGAAGCCCTGAGCTTTGAAAAACGTATACGCCATTGCGCCGCCGATCAGGAGTTTGTCCACCTTGCGATCGATGAGCGATTCGATCACAGGTATTTTGTCCGAGACCTTGGCTCCGCCGAGAATGGCAACAAACGGACGTTCGGGATGATGAAGAGCCTTGCCGAGGAAATTGAGCTCCTTTTCCATCAGCAAACCCGCGACGCAATCGTCAACAAAATGCGTAATGCCCTCGGTCGAAGCGTGAGCACGATGAGCGGTGCCGAAAGCGTCGTTCACGTAAACGTCACAGAGCGAGCTGAGTTGTTTAGCAAAGGCCTCGTTGTTCTTCTCCTCTTCCGCATGAAGGCGAAGATTTTCGAGCAGCAAAACATCGCCTTCGGTCATCGCTGCGGCCTTTGCCGAAACGTCGTCGCCGACGCAATCCTCAGCAAATGAGACCCTAAGGCCGTCTACTTTGGCCAGATACTCAAACACCGGCTTAAGGCTGTACTTCGAGACCTCATAGGGCAAGCCTTTCTCTTCCGCCTTCTTTTTCTCCTTGAGCGGTCTTCCGAGATGTGATGCGAGGATCACCTTTGCTCCCTGTTCGACCGCATACCGAATTGTCGGCAAAGCACCAAGACTACGCGTATCGTCGGCGATCACGCCGTCTTTGATCGGCACGTTAAAATCAACACGGATAAATGCACGTTTTCCCTTAAGGTCAACGTCTTTTACTGTTTTCTTATTCATTGAAATTACTATTAAGGCTGTGCTGCTCTATTTCAAACCAACCTGAGAACGGGTCATCACCTTGTCGGCCTTGAATGATAAGATGATCGATTTGAAGTTATCGCCTTCCCATTTATTGACCGTAAAACGAATGCCTCCCCCGACAGTATTGCTAACCTCAGTTCCCTTTCCGCCCAAGATCCGTTCGACGTCGGCTCGCGATGTTCCGATGCTGATCTGGTTGTATTTTGCCATAGTGACATCGTACTCGCCCGTTTTGACCGGCGGAGTCGGATTGACGGTCGGCGTCGAAAACGGCGCGGGCGTTGGCGTAGGTTTGTTTTTTCCCAACTCAGCGAGTCTGCTCGGGCACGAACAGCCAAGGACGACCAAAAACAATAGTGCGAGGCAGAGGTTGCTTGAATTTTTCATTTTTATCTCGCCTTAAGAAAGCATTACAAACCTTTGGCTGCAATAAATTTGACCAGATCACGAACGCGGCACGAGTAGCCCCATTCGTTGTCGTACCACGACAAGATCTTGATGCACGTTCCGTCAATTACCTTGGTATTCTCGGAATCGACGATCGAAGAATTAGAATTCCCCTTGAAATCTATCGAAACGAGCGGCTCGTCGCTGACGGCGAGAATTCCCTTCATTGCTCCGCCGGCAGCGGTTCTGAGGATCGCATTTACTTCTTCTGCGGAGGTCGAACGTTCCACGTTCATGACGACATCCACGAGCGAAACATTTGGCGTCGGAACGCGGACCGAGATGCCGTCAAATTTGCCCTTTAGCTCAGGAATTACGAGAGCGACGGCCTTTGCGGCACCGGTCGAAGTCGGGATCATTGACAATGCTGCGGCGCGGGCACGACGCAGATCTTTGTGCGGCAGATCGAGAAGCTGCTGGTCGTTGGTGTAGCTGTGGATCGTGTTCATCAGGGCATTTTTGATGCCAAAATTCTCGTGGATGACCTTTGC
>JANLTF010000199.1:0-3464 GCA_031362825.1 Acidobacteriota bacterium
ACACATCTCGCTCGTCTTGATTGTGGCCGCGTTCGATCTTTGAAAGTGCCTGACTATATGGATCGTAGTGATAAAAACTAACGCTTCCTTCTCGTCCAATAAATTGGCAGCGATCCTGCCAGCCGGGCAGTTCGGGAATAAAATCCGAAGGAGCGGCCAATTCGATGTTTAGCTGAAGCTGTTCTTTTATTTCAGGTATTGACCTAAAGAGATCGTCCGGTTCGGGCTCGAAGCGAAGATCAATGTCCAAAGTGGCATCTCTCCAACCATGCAAGACCGCAGTAGAGCCGCCGGTGAAGTATACGCGGACTTCCGTCCGGGTTCGCCGCCCGAAAAGCCGCATAAACTCAACGATCTTCGCTTTGGTTGCTAGTTCGCGCATTCGACGGCCCTTTCATAACTTACCAATCGGCGGATCAGAGCATTGTAACGGGAATGTGCTGCATCAGGATCATCGGCCGACAGAAGTGCGTAGAGGCGATGTTCCGGTGTTGAGAAGGTTTTAGATGGGATCGTAAGGCCTGACCGCATTAGGCGCGGTGCGCCGATAGACACTAGCAGAGAAGCGATCGTCTCCGATCCGTCGGACAGGTCTGACAGGCCCTGAATGATAATGTCTTCGCCGGGTTTCATCATACGTAATCTTAACTGATATCGGAATGAAAAAGCACACGCCGTGCAGCGTGTGCTTTGAAATATTGGAGTTGAACTGCAACGCGTACTTCGGCCCGCTTACGCAGGCGGCTATGGCTTATGCGGCTTCTGCGACGACCTTCGGTGCGAGCTCGGCCGCTCCAGCGGCGTAGACGCTGATGAATTTGCCTTTGCGGCCTTTGTCTTCGAATTTGATAAAGCCCTCGATCAGCGAGAATAGCGTGTCGTCTTTACCGCGGCCGACGTTGTTGCCCGGCTTCCACTTGGTGCCGCGTTGACGTGCGATGATGTTGCCGCCGAGAACGTGCTCGCCGCCGAATTTCTTGAGACCGAGCCGCTGTGCATTCGAATCGCGGCCGTTTCTGGATGAACCTACACCTTTCTTATGTGCCATGTTATTAGTGGACAGTGGACAGTGGACAGTGGACAGTAAGCGTCCGATTCCAAAGTCAGCTATCAGTTATCAACTAGTCAATTGTAATTTCCGTAAAACCTTGTCTGTGGCCCTGTTTGCGTTTGTACTGTTTGCGGCGTTTCTTTTTGAAAACGATGATCTTATCGCCTCGGCCGTGTTTTACGACCGTCGCTTTGACCGTTCCTGCACCAACCGCACCGCCTGCGAGAAGAGTGTCGATCTCGACCTTCTTTCCTGCGTCCGCACTGATCGTTGGCACACGAAGCGTCATACCGCTCTCGACCGCAAACTGCTTTCCGCCTGTTTTGATAATTGCGTAACTCATTATAGTGTTAGCTCCCGTGTGACCGTGCAATTATTTGCACAAGTCGAAAAACTCAAATTATACGGAAATCGTACCGGCCAGTCAACCGAGCAACCCGGTTTTCCGTAATGCTAAGAAGACCAGCCAAAAAAACAGAAGTCCTAACAGGCATCCAAACATCGGAATTGCGATGTAGGGATTTACCGAGCCGAAAACTCCTTGAACGACTTCTTTTTCCGCAACTAGCATAAAGAGCATTACTCCAACATATTCGAAGACGAAACTGACGGCAATCAGAGCCAGTTTGATGGGGAGCCTAAGCTTTGTGGGAATAGCGATTATCAGAGTCTGAAACGGCATCGTGAGCACAAAAAACTGTGATCCGATTATCAAAGTGAAAACGAAAAGTTCGGACCATGAAATGGTGGCCATACTCTAGGCGGCCGACGGATCTTTTACCACCGCGATAAACGGCAGATTCCGATATCTTCCAGCAGCGTCGAGGCCGTAGCCGACTACGAATTTGTTTGGTATGACGAATCCGGTGTAGTCAACGACGAGTTCCTTCTTGATCCGCGGCTCCGGTTTGTCGAGGAATGTCGCGATCTTGATGGAGGCCGCTCCGCGAGAACCGAGGATCTCGACGAGTCGCGTCAGGGTCAGGCCGGTGTCAACGATGTCTTCGACGATGATGACGTGTTTGTCGCGGATCGAATTGCTGAGGTCCTTGAGGATCTCGACATCGCCGGATGATTTTGTGCCGTCTTTGTAACTCGAAACCGACATAAAATCGATCGTCAGGTTGAGATCAACGGCCCGCATCAGGTCGGCGAGGAACACGCATGAGCCCTTGAGAACACCAACCAAAACGGTCTCTTTTCCGGAATATTCGGCCGTGATCTGTTGTCCCAATTCGACGGTCCGGTTGCGGATCTGATCCTCGGAATAAAGGACTTCGAGATTAGGATTCGTAAATTCTGTCGCTGCCATTTGTGTTGATTCTGCCGCCATATTTTTCTCGTAAGTTGATTGAATTCGTATTTAGAAATACTATCAAACATAGTTTGATTTTCAAGGCGACGACTAAGAAAAGGCTTTATGGCCGACACTAATACAGAAAAACGCGATCGGATAAGGGCTCTGGTTGAACAGGTGCTTGCTACCGTGCCAACCGAGGGCGAAAGGTCGACAAGTGCACCAGAAGTAACTGTTGAGCATGTTGTTGTAAACTCGCTGCAATCGAAGGTCGGCAAAGAGTTTGACCGCGACGAATCCGCTAAGACGCTTATTACCGAAGACGACCTTCGGGGCCTCGAATCGGGTTCGCGATTGCGAGTTGCAGAGAACGTCAAATTCACATCGCTCGCTCAGGATATCGTAAACGAAAGAAACATTGAGCTTATCCGCAAAACCTCGCGTCAGAACTCGACAAAGGTGCGATCTGTCGCGATCGGTTCCGATCACGGCGGGTTTAAGATGAAAGAGCAGCTCAAGGGTTACCTTGCCGATCTTGGCCTTAATATCCGTGATTTTGGTACGAACAGCGAAGACGCGGTCGATTACCCCGATTTTGCGCATGCGGTCGCCAGATCGGTCAGCGGCAAACAGGTTGATGTCGGCATTATCATTGACGGAGCCGGGATCGGAAGTGCAATGACCGCGAATAAGGTCCCGAATGTCCGTGCCGCCGCTTGCTACTCAGTTGCTCTCGCCAGGAACTCGCGCGAACACAACGGAGCTAATGTCCTTACCCTCGGGTCGGGGCAGAACACCTTCGATGAGATCAAGCAGATCGTTGACGCGTTTGTTACGGCTGAAATTTCAGAGGAAAGGCACAAGAAACGCGTTGGCAAGATCGAGGCAGTTGAACGACAATATATTAGGTAAAATTTGTCGGAACGCAGGCTGCTAGCCTGCTTGTCCGATTATCGCAGGCTGGCAGGCGTGCGTTCCGGTAGCTATGCAAAACAACGGCAATTATCAACAACTTATCGACCAGATCACCGATATGGTGCTGGCCAAGCTTGGCGGTGACGACGACTGTGCGACGTTTTGTCATGCCGATGTGCAGCGGATCGTTGACGCCGGTGC
>JANLTF010000207.1:0-6729 GCA_031362825.1 Acidobacteriota bacterium
CTGTCGTTCAGGAACTCTTCAAGGTATCCAAGGTCGGTACGATCGCCGGCTGCCGCGTTACCGAAGGGCTTATCAAACGCCAGGCAAAGGCCCGTCTTATCCGAGACGGAGTTGTCACATGGGAAGGCGATATCGCCACGCTCAAACGCTTTAAGGAAGATACCAACGAGGTCAAACAGGGCTTCGAGTGCGGTATCAGCCTCGTCAATTTTAACGACCTCAAACTTGAGGACGAGATCGAGGCATTTATAATCGAACGGACGGCCGCGACGGAGTTGTAAGACTTCACATGATGTTATGGCTCACGCAAAGCACGGTGCGACTAGCGGAGAATGGGCGCAGCATCTACGAACTCTTAAGCGTAGCTTCTGGAAAAGGGTGAGAAGTGCCGCTGGGAAAGAGGTGAAGGCCGAACTAAGCGATTCAACGGTTAGTCTCTCGGGAACAGCAAAAGAAATGAGAAGACCGGAGAGATTTGCTGAGGCATTGAAAGAGGAGATCGGTGAGGTTGTCGGGTTCGAACTCGACGATCCGCGGCTCGTGATGGTGACGGTGACCGATGTAACAGTTGCACCTGACCTACGGGACGCCAAGGTTTTTGTTTTGATAACTGGTTCGGACGACGAGATCGCCGCGGCACTCAAAACGCTGCGAAACGCCTCGACATTCGTTCGCCAACAGGTAGCGATGAATCTTGATCTGAGACACGCTCCGCATATACATTTTGTACGCGACACCGCCGAAGAAAACGCCGCGCGTGTCAGCGAGATCTTGCAGGATCTCGAGATCAAGGGAGAATTTGAAGAGAAGGACTAAAGTGAAAGAGTGAAAAAGTGAAAAAGTGAAAAAGTTGTTGAGCAACTGACCACTGACCACTGACCACCGCCCACTTCTTACAATGTGTTAAGTCAAGTAGTAGAGTTAATTGAAAATAAGAGCAAGTTCGCGATAACTACGCATATCAAGCCGGATGGCGATGGTGTCGGTTCGTCGTTGGGGCTTTGCTGGCTGCTGCGTTCGCTAGGTAAGACTGCGGAAGTGATCGTGCACGGCGAAGTGCCGCCCGCATACATGAGTTTGCCGGGAGCCGACGAGATCCGCGACGTAAAGGAGATCGACGGAAAGTACGACGCTGTTTTTGTGATCGAATGCAGCGACGTCTCGCGTCCCGGAATCGCCGGTCTTCACGACCAGTTTACCGTAAATATCGACCACCACTCGACGAGCGAGCATTTCGGCACGATCAACTGGATCGATTCGACAGCGTCGGCAGTCGGTGAGATGATCTACAACCTCTGCAAAGCCATCGGCGGCCGCATTACCAAAGAGATCGCCGAATGCGTCTATATGGCGCTCGTCACCGACACCGGCTCGTTCCATTTCCCGAACACATCCGACCGCACGCTAAAGGTCGCCTCCGAACTTGTCAAGGCCGGTGCCCGTCCCTCGACCATCGGGGAGGCCGTTTATAACAACTATCCGTGGTCCCGGATCGAACTGATGCGCCAAGTGCTCGGAACGGTCAAACGAGACGACTCGGGCAAAATTGCGATGCTTCGCCAAACCATTGAAATGAAGGAGGTTTCAGGCGCAATCGATGGCGATAACAATGGCTTTGTAAACATTCCGCTGGCCGCAAAAGACGTTGTCGCGGCTGTGTATATGCGCGAGGTAGGGACTGATCAATACCGCGTTAGTCTCCGTTCGAAAGGTGATATCAATGTCGCAAAGGTCGCCGAGTCATTTGGCGGCGGCGGCCACAAGAATGCTGCAGGATTGCGGATCGAAGGAAATTGGGATGAAAAGGAAAAGGAGATCGTCTCCGCCCTGTTCATTGCATATCAGAGCGTGAACGGCAACGGCAACGGTTCGATGAACGGCGATGGCAAGTATTGACCAATTTTCAGAAGCGAGCGGCCGCACGAGATAAATGTCACGACGCATCGAACAGTCCGAATCCAACGGATTTGCACCGAAAGCCGAGGAATTGTGGCTTCGTGCAGTTCGGTTCTATACATTCAACACTCCGATCAAAAAGGGAAAATACCGGCTCTTTCAGCTTGCACTCAGGCTTTGCCGCCATCCGCACCGCTCCCTTCGGGTGAACTTGAAAGACGGTCGAAAACTCTGGGTCAATCTCACGACCGGAATGCAGGAAACGGTCTTCTTTCACGGCGAATTTGAGATCCCGATCACTTCGATCGCAAGGCAGATCCTAAAAGCCGGAGACACATGTATCGACGCCGGAGCGAATTACGGTTGGTACACGACTTTGTTCGCAAACGTTGTTGGCGGAACTGGTTCCGTTCATTCCTTCGAGCCCGTTCCGCAGACCTTTGTGGAACTGACGCGAAATTACGAACTGCTCGGTTCGCTGCCGAATGTCCATATCAACAATCTGGCCGTCGGCGATGCTCCGGGCCGGATCGTGATGAATCTTTTCAAAGATCAGCCGACTGGACACGCTTCGATGGCCGCTAAAGAAGGCGTCGAAACCGAATCCGTTAGCTGCGAGCTTATTACGCTCGACTCGTACCTCGAAAAGCACAATGTAAACCATGTTGATTTTGTAAAAGTAGATATTGAGGGAGCTGAACTTATGTTCCTTCGCGGTGCCAGCCGTTTATTCGATCAGGAAGTGCCGCCTGTAATACTGATGGAAATGGCGCTCGCTCAGAGCAAATACTTCGGATACACACCGAACGACCTATTGACCTTCATCAGTGAAAAAGCGGAATATGAGTTTTACGCAGTAGATGAGATCGGTGGAAAACTTTTACCGATAAAAAGATTTGAACTAGACGACATCGGAGCAAACGTCTTTTGCATTCCGCGAAATGCTCCTGAGCGGACAGCCGCTGTGATAAATAAATACAAAGCCTAGATGCCTGAATTAAAAGAAAAACGCTACAAATGGCGGCGCGACGATTATCGCGAAAATACCAAGGGCTTGCTGATGCTCAACACCGGCGACGGTAAGGGCAAAACGACCGCCGCGATCGGCGTTCTCGTCCGGGCCGCCGGCCGCGAAATGCACTGTTGCATGATTCAGTTCATGAAATCGAAAACCGACCGCTACGGCGAACACGAGTCTTTTGACAAACTCGGAATCGAGGTCCACACAATGGGCGACGGCTTCACGTGGGACACCAACGACAAATCGCAAGATATCAAAACAAGCGAGGAAACATGGGCACTCTGCGTCGATAAAATGCGAAACGGCGACTACGACGTTCTCGTTTTTGATGAGCTGCTATACGTTCTCAGCTACGGTTTTCTCGACATCGACGCCGTGATCGCCGAGATCCGCGAAATACGTGCGAAACAACCGCACTTGCACTTGATTCTAACCGGCCGAAACGTCGATAATGCCCTCGAAAAATTGATCGCCGAGGCCGACCTGGTCACCGAAATGACCGAGATCAAACACCCGTTCCACGCCGGTATATTTGCTCAGCAGGGAATCGAGTTCTAAAGCTCAGAGTGCAGCCTTTAGGCTGTATCTTTGTAAGCAGAAACAAGCTAAAGCTTGCACTTTAACCGATGAAGACTCCGGTCGAAAAACGAAAACCAAACGGTATAGTCGATTACATCGCACTCGCACTCACGACATGGGGCGTTGGCTATTTGCCGTTGATGCCGGGGACGTTTGGTTCGATGGTTGGTGTCGCGATCTATTTTGGCGTGGTTTGGTTGGATGTGCTGGCGGGTTTTTGGTTTTTTACCGCTGGCTATACTCCGGAACAGGTAAGTGCTCTTGTCTGGGCGTCGAACTCGATCTTGCTTGTCATTCTCATCATCGTCGGTATTTGGGCTTCGGGCAGGGCGATCGCCCTACTGGGGAATTCTGATCCGCCTGAGGCGGTTGTTGACGAAGTGATGGGTGTGCTCGTCACGTTGCTTTTCATACCTCAAGGGGCTGGCTGGATCTACGTTCTCGCTGGCTTTGGACTGTTTCGCTTGTTCGACATTTGGAAACCGTATCCGATCGATAGCTTACAAGATTTGCCGGGCGGCGTCGGCGTTTGTGCAGATGATCTGGTCGCCGGTGTTTACGCCGGAATGTGTCTTTCGATCGCGTACGCGATCACGATATTGATATGATCTTTCACGTTATGCCTGGCGACGCGGTCGCCGAAGAATTTAAGAAGACGAATATTAACGGCGAAGTTATCGTCTGCCGCGAATGCCTCGCAGTCGGCGATGTCGATGCCGATATTTTGCCCGATTTTTGGGAACAGCGAGCCCGTTTTATCTTGTCCGAATACGGCGAAGACGAGATCGTCTATCACGAAACCGTCGCCGACGAACTCGCCAAACTCCTCGATCTCGACAGCGGCGACGAAGTAAATCTCTGGTTCGAGTACGAACTATTTTGCTCGGTCAATATGTGGTTCTGCCTGTGGCTGCTGAGCGAAACGGGTGCGGCCGTTTTTCGAGTCGAGCCTTCGGTGCTAAAAGCAGAAGACCGCTGGGATGGATTCGGCTTTCTCGGGACAGCCGATCTTCAAAAGTGCTTCGGTCGACGCCTTAGATTCACTCCTAACGAGATCAAACTTGGGGCCGATCTGTGGAATGCATTCAGAAAAAACGACAACGAAAGACTGATCGAGCTTTCAAAAGCCGAACAAAACCGGTTCCCGTACCTCGCAGAAGTCGTTGAAGCGGCTATCGAACGCGACACACGTCCGGCGGAGATCGTTGCCGAGATCCAATTCGAAGGCAAGACGGAGCTAGGAGATATCTTCCCCGAATTCAAACGCCGTGCAGGAGTTTACGGCTACGGCGACCTGCAAGTCCAGCGAATAATTGACGTGGTTTCTTAACCAAAGGCCAAAGACCAGCCACCAGAGAACAATGCCCTACATCTTCTCAAAATCCTCTTCCGGCCGCTCCGGCTTTTTCGGAACGACGACATCGGCACCGCCCTGAAATATCCATCCCCGACGCCAAAAGTATACGAGCAGCAAAATGGTGATCAGAGCCATGCCGCCAAGCGTCATGAAGTAACCCATTTCGGTCTTAAGCTCGGGCATATTCTCGAAATTCATTCCGTAAATGCCGGCGATCAAGCTTAGCGGCAAGATGATCGCTGACAGGACCGCGAGTGTCTTCATTACATCGTTCGTGCGGTTACCGACTACCGCAAAGTGGATGTCAAAGAGTCCGGCAACCAGATCGCGATAGGCCTCGGCCAAGTCTGTGATCCGCAGCAGATGGTCGTGGACATCACGAAAGAACGGAAGGATCTCGAACGGAATCAGCGGAAATTCTCCGTGCGACATGCGGTAGATGACCTCGAGTTGTCTGGATGATATCCGCTTCAAACGCGCCACGCTTCTTCGCACATCCATCACGTCGCTGAGAACAGCATTACTGTTGCGGCCCATGTCTAATACGCGGTCTTCGAGATCGTTGATCGCCTCGTCAAATTCATCAACGATCGGCATATACAGATCAATGAGCTCGTCCAGAATATGATGCAGCAGATATGCCGGACCGCGTTTGCAGTGAAAAGCCGAACTTCGCAGATGCTGTTTTACGGTCTTGATGCTGCGAAAACGGAGAATGTGAAATGTAACAACGAAATTTGAGCCAAGATAGCCATCGAGCTCCTTGGTGACAAAATTCGAAGGATTTGTCTCCTCGGGCTTGATGCCGTGGACGATAAAATAAAGATATTTGTCGTAGGCCTCGATCTTCGGCTGGTTTCGCGTCTCAAGGCAGTCCTCAACGGTCAGGTGATGAAACTTAAAAACGTTCAGCATCACGTCTTTCGCTTCTTCGATCTGCTCCTCGTTCTCGCCATGCAGATCGACCCAAACCAGGTTTGACTGATCAGCCAACAGCCCCGGCAGATCGTCCCGCGAAAAACCTTCCTCGACCTGTTCGGCACCCTTTCGATAAACAAATATTTCCATTTCGAATATATTAACTCAGGTGTCCGTAGCCCGCACGTAAGTAACTGTCCAAGTTACCACTTTTTTAACCCAAACGATGAGAGAGACCTATATTGATCAAGCTGGATCGGCCGTATGGACCAGGAGGCTGGCTTTGATTTCCAATTGTGGCGTTCTATACTTATGCAAAATCTTTTCCGTAGGAGTTTTGGCTATTTATGTTGTTTAAGAGAAGCTTTGCATTTTTATTGCTCATCGCCTTTTTAGCGGCCGGTGTTCCGGCGCAGAAATTAGAGTATCCGAAGGCGCGTCGCGTCGATCAGGTGGATATGTTTCATGGCGTGAGTGTCGCCGATCCGTATCGTTGGATGGAAGAATCCGACACGCCCGAGTGGAACGATTGGATCACGGCTCAGAACAAGATCACCGACGCGTATCTTGCCGGAATCCCGGAGCGGGCAAAGATCAAGGATCAATTGACCGCGATGTGGAACTACGAGCGTTTCAGTGCTCCGTCAAAGATAGCCGACGGCTTTTACCTCTACTCAAAGAACGACGGCCTGCAGAACCAAAGCGTCATCTATCGTGCAAAATCGATCGACGATCCGGGCACCGTTTTCTTTGATCCGAACAAACTGCGCGAAGACGGCACCGCTGCACTTAACGGATCGAACTTCACCGAAGACGGCAAGCTGTGGGCATATGGCGTCTCTGAAGCAGGCAGCGACCGCACGACGTGGCGAGTCCGCGACACGACGACAGGCAAAGACCTGCCCGACACGCTGGCACCTAACCGCCAGGGCGTTTCGGCTTGGCTCAAGGACAACAG
>JANLTF010000216.1:0-2013 GCA_031362825.1 Acidobacteriota bacterium
ATACAATTCCACCGCAGTTTCGAGGTCTTTCTTAAGGACGAACTCGTCTTTTGTATGCGCCACGAGTATAGATCCGGGGCCCAAGAGCAGCGGCTGTCCCCATTTGCCTAAATGCGGGATGTCGGTGGTGAAACGCACGACCTTTTGCTTGAATCCATCGACCGCCAGCATCTTGACCGGCAGGCTGTAAGACATAATTTCGAGTTCGCCGCGTCCGTCTATGATCGTTTCGAGTGTGTCTTGTACCGTTTCCATCGGAGTCGTCAGGCGAATGAGGATTCCCGCTTCGGCGTTCGGCGGGATCACGTTGAGAGCGACTCCGCCGTCGAGCGTCGCGACATTACACGTTGTCTCACCAAAGAATTCGTCGTTCGGAAAGGTTGTTTCCCGTACGTCGGCAAGAATATCCAGCAATTTTTCGATCGCCGACTCTCCTTGCTCAGGATAAGCCGAATGCGCCGCACGTCCTTTCGTTTTGACCTTGGCTCGAAACGCTCCCTTCGAACCGATCGCCAGATCGTTGTCGGTCGGTTCGCCGTTAATGAGATACTCGCACTTCGCCGCGAGCGGATGTTCGTTCGCAACTTTCGCTCCGGTCGAGGCACGTTCCTCCTCGACCGTATAAAGCAAACCGATATCCTCGATGCCTTCCGCCCGAAGCATCTCCGCCGCCGTTATCTGCGCCGCAATTATCCCCTTCGCATCGCACGATCCGCGGCCATATATCTTCTCGTCATCCTCGGTCGGAGCAATAAACGGAGGCACCGTATCCATATGCGTCGAAAGCCAAACGCGGGGCGTGTTGTTCAGATACGCGATGACATTGCTCTGAGTGTCGGTGACAGGCTGCAATTCGACCGTCCATCCGAGCGATTCAAGGTAGTCACGAAGGTAGATTCCAACGGCCTCTTCGTCGCCCGAAACCGAAGGAATATTCATCAATGATTTAGTCAGTTCAACAAGGTCCATATTTTATCGCGATGCCAGATTGTTCTAGGTGCTGTCGCATTATTCCCTCACGTCTCCAGCCTTCATCCCTCGCTCGGCTATGTAATAATATCATCAATATCACCGAGGATGGGAACGCCGTCACTGCCAGAGGAAGAGACGAACCCTTGGAGCAAAACCACTATGTCCGAAAATCCATTTCTTGAGATGCAGCGATTGATGGCCTCCACTCCGGACCCGATCATATTTGACGTCGGAGCTTACGACGGGCACGTGTCTCTTGTCTTTCGACATCTCTTTCCGACAGCCACGATCTACGCTTTTGAGCCGTTTGTGGATTCCTTTCGGCAGCTTTGGGTGGCGACCGCGCCTGACCCTAAGATTTACGCACTTAATTACGGACTGAGTTCGCAGGCTGGAAAATGTCAGTTCAACGCCAATCACCATCCCGAAACTAACTCGCTGCTTTCGTTCGATCCTGCCGTAGCCGAGGGCTGGGACGAGGGTAAACTCGAAACCACGGCTATAGTTGAGGCTGAGTTCAAGACGATCGATATGGTGATGGCTGAACTGAACATTCCCCGCATAGACATTCTGAAAATCGACGTTCAGGGTGCCGAGCATCTGGTTGTAGAGGGGGCGGCCTCCGCTTGCGAAAACGGACTTATCAATCTCGTCTATTCGGAAATCATTGCCCAGCCCGTTTACGTCGGTCTAAAACGGTTCGACGAGGCACTTGGGGTGCTCTACGACCGAGGCTTTGATCTCTATAGGCTCTACAATTTCAGCGTGAACGCAGAAGGCCGTTTGATCCAGGCAGATGCAATCTTTACGCGGAAAGAGAGTGAGGCCGCTCCTTAGATCTATTCGCTAGAACAACTCACCGTGGAGACGTTTTATGACATCCGCGACGAGTGGTTCTTTCACCACAAACGTTAAATTAACACTGGAAGCTCCATGCGAGATGAGGGCGACATTTACATCTCGGATCGTGGAGAATACTGTTGACGCAAGGCCGGTGCTTGCCCGCAATCCTTCGCCGACGACACAGATGACGGCGTAGCC
>JANLTF010000361.1:0-2244 GCA_031362825.1 Acidobacteriota bacterium
CTCGTGCTGAGTCTCACGAAAAAACTCTCCCTGATCCCGATCCTCGGCCTCGTCCTTTGCCTATATCTCATGACCGAGTTAGGCGTTACAAACTGGCTAAGATTTGGCGCATGGCTCATCGTCGGCCTACTCGTTTACGCGTTTTACGGTTACAAAAACAGCCATCTCAACCGTGCCGCCGCCGAAGCCGAACCGAACGCATAACATATCTGCACCGCCGCCATCGCATCTGGCGGCGGTGCATTACAATTCTTTACAATTTCACAAAAACCAAATGCGTTACACTTGCGTCTTAGCTATTGGATCATAAAGTTCGATTTAGTTTAGGAGCAATTTTATATGAAGAAAAATCTCGTCTTAGCGGCATTTTCGCTGCTCATTTTCTCATTTGCGGCATCAGCCCAAACAGCAAATTTTAGTGGCACTTGGAACCTCGACCTCGCCAAATCAACCCTCGGCGAACGCGAAAAGGCCAGTATCAAGTCTCAGACCCTGACCGTCACCCAAACCGCCACCGATATCACCGTCGTAACCGCAACCCAACGCAACGAACCGCCAGCCGGCGCGCCTGCAGGCGGACCTCCGGGAGGTGGCCGGGGCATGGGATCGAGCGATGGCAGCGTCACGTATACCGTTGATGGTAAAGAAGTTAAGTCTGAAATGACGACCCAAATGGGCAGCATGCAGGTCTCGACCAAAGCCAAACTCGACGCCGGAAAACTCGAGATCACACGCACCGTCACGACACCCATGGGCGACCGCGTCTCCACCGAAAAATGGACTCTCGGCACCGACGGCATGCTCTCGATCGCCTCGCAACGCCCAAACCGCGACGGCGGCATGGACACGACAACCAAAGTATTCTCAAAGAAGCCGTAACTAATTAAGTTTGACCACAACGGAGGCCGTCTGAAAAGGACGGCCTCTTTTTCATTTTGAACGCGCCGTCTTCATCGAGTATCCTGTTTCATCAAGGAGAAAATTTATGGAACGCAAAACCGCAGACGAATATCCTCAAGAGCTATTAGACCTCTTTCATGAATATCAGCACGGCGATATGGATCGACGCTCATTCCTGAGCAGCATCGGTAAATTCGCAGTCGGAGGCCTCACCGCGGCCGCCATTTTTGATAGCCTGACCCCAAATTTCGCGTGGGCCCAGACCGTTCCAAAGGACGACAAAGACCTGAAATTAGGCTACGAAACCGTCGATTCACCCAACGGAAACGGCACTATCAAGGGCTATCTCGCCAAGCCCGCGAAAGGCAAAAAGTTCCGAGCCATCCTCGTCATTCACGAAAATCGCGGCCTAAATCCATACATCGAGGACGTCGCCCGCCGCCTCGCAAAAGCCGGCTACATGGCCTTCGCACCCGACGGCCTGACCTCGGTAGGCGGCTATCCGGGCGACGAGCAAAAGGGCGTCGCCCTGTTCCGAACCGTCGATGGCAAGAAAATGACCGAGGATTTCGTCGCCGCCGCACTCTGGCTCAAGAAACGCCCCGACAGCAAAGGTAAACTCGGGGCCGTCGGATTCTGCTTCGGAGGCGGCATGGTCAATCAGTTATCTGTACGGCTCGGCAAAGACCTCAATGCGGGTGTCCCGTTCTACGGTAATCAGGCTGGAATTGCTGACGTTCCCAAGATAATGGCTCCGCTTTCTTTCCAATACGCCGGCCAGGATCAACGTATTAACGCAAACATCGCCGCTTATGAATCTGCCCTGAAAGAGAACAAAAAGAAATTTGAGTCGTTCATCTACGAGGGCAAACAGCACGGTTTTCACAACGACACCACCCCACGTTACGATGCCGAAGCCGCCAAACTAGCCTGGGAACGAACCCTTGCGTTTTTCAAGAAGAATCTGAAATAACCTCTTTATACGTAACTCTATTTGTTACCATCGGCCAATTAATTTTGAAATATGAATAACTCACCTGGAATGTCAAAAACAGCCGGACGCATCGGATCTCTTCTTTGCGCCGCAGGCGTGATCGCGTTTTTTATCGGAATATTCGGCGGCCCCCGCACGTTCGCCTTCGCCGGCGTCGCCCTGATGGTCGCCTCACTGGCCGGATTCTACATCGAGGAACTAACCTCGAAACGATGATCGCATTGAGCGACATACACGGAATTAACAGATATTGAGCCTGTGTATGGATTTGGGAATTCGATGTCGTGAGCAGTAGCGGCCCCGAATACCGACCTAAGGTGGCCGATGAAATCGTCGCTCGCTGGGTCGTT
>JANLTF010000384.1:0-9841 GCA_031362825.1 Acidobacteriota bacterium
GAGCAAACCGGTGTGGTAGAGGTCTTCGCCCGCCTCAAAAATTGTCAGGCTGCGGCTGAAATGGTGAATGGCGAGTTCGTTGTCGTCGGCGGCGAGTGCGGCGAGCCCGCGGATTCGCTGGATGTTGCCAAGCACAAAAAAGTCGGCGTTCGGGTCGTTATCCTCGATCACGCGAAGCGAATTTTCACATTCCTCGACACCGCCTTGACTGAGATAACTTTCAGCCAGCACGAGCCCGGCCATATTGGCGTAATGTTTGCCGCCGATCTCGGCCGAAAATTCGATTGTCTCGCGTGCCTTTTCGATCGCTTTTTTGAATTTTCCCTGAGCTAGGTAAAGCCGTGCGAGGCTGCGCATTGATTGAACGGTGTACCAGGCATGTTTGTGTTCCTTGGCGAAAGCAACGGCCTTGTCGAGCAAAATTTCGGCTTCGTCCAGCTCGCCTCGAAGCAGTTTTAGCTCGCCGAGCGATTCGTAGATACCGGCGACATGAACGTAATTCTGCTTGAGGCCGATATCAAGCGCTCGATTGATCATGCTCTCGGCCTTTGCCCATTCACCGATCAGGATCAGGTTGATTCCGAGATTGTTGTACGCGATGACGGAATTTAGGGCGTGCTCCGTCTGGTCGAAGAACTCGATCGATTTTTCGAGACACTCGACACCATCCTGTGGCCGACGAAGGAACCAATAGGCTCCTGACATATCGGTATAGAGCTTGCCGAGCATGAACGGCGCCGAATTCTCGCCAATGATCTGGATCCCGAGTTCAAAACTCTCGATCGATTTTTCGCTGTTGCCCTCTTGGTGATAGCTGTTGGCGATCTCGCGATAGGCCTCGGCCATGCCGAGCCAGATGCCGTTTTCGCGAAAATGTTCGAGCGCCTTTTGTGCGTAATCACGACAGATCGGATATTCGGCGAGCTTGCGATAAACGCGTGCAAGCCCGATGTCGATGTTGCCTAGAAGATCGTTGAGCGAACTGTCCTCGGCCTTTTGCCGTGTCTCTTTGAGCAATGTCACAGCCTTTGGCTGTTCGGCCATGTTGTTGTAGGCGATGGCGAGCTGCGTCGTAACACGGACCTGGGTCTCGGGTTCGAGCTGAGACAGGTTTTCTTCGTCTTCGAACGGCGTTACGGCTTCGAGCGACTCTTTGTAACGGCCGGCTGTTTCGAGGGTAAACGACAGCAGACGCTTGAGATGGGCGAATTTGTCGGGCGTGAAGGCGTACGCCACCGTAGCTTTATCAATTATCTTTTCGGCCTCGCCGGACAGGCCTTCGCGCAGCTTTTGTCCGATGCTGGCGAAGAGTTCGTCAGTTTTCTCTGCCGACAGATGGCGCGTTGGCGCATTGGCGGACATCGGCTTAGCTGAGGTCGTGGCGTTTTTCATTTTCGGTTGCGAAAGAAAACGGTCAATACAAGCTCGATTTCAGTAATCGGCAAGCCAAAATCCCGTCTAGTTGAATACTTAGTACACAAGCGCAACTGAAATTTAGCAGAAAACGAGTTCTGCGTCTATACTTTTCTTTATGCCCGACTTTGACGACATAGGCGGAGACGTCCTGACCGAGACCAAAACACGGCTCGAAAAGCCAAAACTTTACAAGGTCTTGCTACACAACGACGATTTTACGACAATGGAGTTCGTCGTTTTCGTCCTCCAATACGTCTTCAACCGCACCGACGCCGAAGCATTTACCATCATGCTCAAGGTCCACCAAGAAGGCATTGGCATCGCCGGCATCTACCCATTCGAGATCGCCAACATGAAATCCGAAAAGGCAATGAACCTGGCGAAGGCGAGGGAATATCCGTTGTTGTGTACGGTCGAAGAGGAATAGTGACCAGCTTCGTTGTTCTTTAGCACCATGAACCCCCAAAAGCCGATCTATTTTCTCTCGATCCTATTACTTGTCGGTGCTATTGTCGGTTCATACTTTGCTTTTATCCGCGACAATTATCGTCGCACAAGCCTTAAGAATGAAGCTCAGGCCGAAGTGATCAATACAGAAGTCCGCCGAACTGCCGATCCTGAAACAGGACAAGAGCGGTCTGTCGATACGATCGTTACATTCGTATACGAGATCGACGGAAAGAAATATGAACGGACTGTTCGAAAGAGCAAAATCGAGTCGCTCGCGTTTGTGCCGTGGGGCAAGGCAAAGGTTTGCTACGATCCGGCAAATCCCAAAACGATTGAAGAAGGAGAGTTGTTTCCCATTTCCTACGAATGTGGAAAGTGAAGACAATTCTTCCGAACACCAACGAAACTCTTGAATCAGTCCACGATTTATGCGATATTTTTCGCGTGGCAGATAGCCAATCGGAGTAATTCTATGTCAATGGTTTTGGAAAAAGAAAAAGTAACCAGCAGTCGTTTGAATGTTCGTCTTTCACCTGACGTAAAAGCCCGGATCAGTCGAGCCGCGCATATTCTCGGGCAGGACCTTACAGAATTTACATCCAGCACGTTGGGTCGCTATGCAGACGAGATAATCGATAATAACGAGCAGATCCTTCTTTCCGAGAGCGATTATAGGTTTTTCATTTCCGAATTGGAAAAGCCCGCTACAAAGCCGTCGGAATATTCAAAAAGGGCGACGGAAGATTACTGCCGGATCTTTAAGCGTAATTGAATTTAGCTGACATCATCCGAACGGAATCGTTTTCGTGATAAGATTGCCGAGTGAGTCCGACAATATTCAGAGAAGGCCCTTATCGATTCGCGTTCTTTTCTCGTGAGGAGACACGAATGCATGTTCACGTTTTCTGTGCGGCGGGTGAAGCAAAATTCTGGATCGAACCTGTGGTCGAGTTTTCGACGAGCCGAGGCTTGAGCAAGCGGGAGTTAAATGCGATTGAACGAATAGTCCGTGATAATGTAGAGGTACTAAGGCTCGCGTGGAGGCAACATTTTGACAGTTGAAGTAACAAATATATCCCTCAATGGGCTGTGGATGCTTATCGACGACGCGGAGAAATTCCTCTCTTATGAAGATTTTCCTTGGTTTCGATATGCGTCGGTCGATGAAATACTCTCTGTTGAGCGATTAGCACCGCATCACCTTTACTGGGAAAAACTCGATGTCGATATACATACAGATTCAATCGACCACCCTGAACGATTTCCTCTCAAAGCGAAAGTTGACAGAAAGATCCCAGCCATACAGGCTTGATCAATTTTGTTAACTAAATGACCGAACGGTGTGTAGATTGATAATCAGCATTATTACCCACGTGGACTTTGCTCCGTAGAGAGCCGGGCGAGAGCTGATGCTTTGTTCGAAAGGGTCCCAAGCCGAAAACGAGGCTTGGGGCTTTTTCAATTGGGGAAAAAAATTTGCGGCGTGTTAATATTTAGGTTTTACGAAAATGACAGAACCGATCGATCTAAAGAAGACAGTTAACCTACCAAAAACAGATTTTGCTCAGAAAGGAAATCTGGCTCAGAGCGAGCCTGCGCGTTTGAAAAAGTGGGGCGAGATGGGGCTTTACTCGAAAATCGCTGACGCGCGGAAAGGGCGTGAGAAGTTCATATTGCACGACGGCCCGCCGTATGCGAATGCGGACATTCACATCGGCACCGCTCTCAATAAAACTCTTAAGGACTTTGTCGTAAAGTCGCGGTCGATGATGGGCTACGACGCGCCTTATGTTCCCGGTTACGACTGTCACGGTTTACCGATCGAGACGCATGTCGAGAAAAAGCTGGCCGAAAAAGGCAAGAACAAGGCCGATCTGCCGGTGAGTTCGTTTCGACGTATCTGCCGCGAACATGCCGCCGGTGCGATGAAAGGGCAAACGCGCGATTTTTCGCGGCTTGGAATTTTGGGCGAATGGGAAACGCCTTACTTAACGATGTCGGCGGAGTACGAATCTTCGACCGCTAGGCTCTTCGGTAAGTTTTTGGAACGTGGCTACGTTTACAAGGGCCTGCGGCCAGTCTATTGGTGCATCCACGACCAGACTGCCCTTGCTGAGGCCGAGGTCGAGTACAAACAGCACACTTCGCCGTCGGTCTATGTCAAATTTCCGCTCAAATCCGATCCGGTCCTGATCGACGAGGCATTGGCCGCGAAGATCGTCTCGCTAGTCATCTGGACGACGACGCCTTGGACGCTTCCCGCAAATCTCGGCATCGCTGTCAATCCAGATTTCGACTATTCGGCGATCGAGGTTGGCGATGACGTGTACATCGTTGCGTCCGAACTCGCGGCCGCGTTTGCCGAGACATGCGGCTTCGAAAACACAAAAGAACTCGCGCGTTTCAAAGGCTCCAAACTCGACCGGCTCGAAGCTCAGCACGCGTGGCTTGATCGCGTTTCGCTGATAATGAACGGCGATCACGTCACTCTGGGCGAAGCCGACGCTGAGGTCGAACTCGACGTAAAATACGAAAACAAGTCGGCCAAGAAATCAGGTACGGGCTGTGTACACACGGCTCCGGGCCATGGTGCGGACGACTTTGCGATCGGTAAGAAATACGGGCTTGAGGTTTATGCTCCGGTCGATGCGGCGGGCAATTTTACCGCCGATGTCGATCATTTTGCGGGCGAGAATATCTTCAAGGCAAATCCGCAGATCGTTGAATTTTTGAAGGAACGCGGCGCATTGCTCCACGTGGAACATTACGAGCACCGCTATCCGCACTGCTGGCGTTGTAAAAATCCCGTGATCTTTCGTGCGACGCCGCAATGGTTCATTTCGATGGACGCCGGAACGCAGGCTGCCAGCCTGCGTGAATCCGCGCTCCACGAGATCGAAAAGGTGAAATGGCATCCGTCGTGGGGCCAGGGGCGGATGGCGAACATGTTTAAGGGACGGCCAGACTGGTGCGTGTCCCGTCAGCGTTCGTGGGGCGTGCCGATCCCGGTTTTTTATTGCCAGGCCTGTGACGAAGCAGTCGCAGACCCAAAGATCATCGATCATGTCGCCGACATTTTCGCAGTCGAAACTGCGGACGCATGGTACAACCGGCCGGAGAGCGAACTGCTGCCGGACGGCTATAAATGCGCCAAGTGCGAGAGTGCGGATTTTCGCAAAGAGACCGACATTCTCGACGTTTGGTTCGATTCGGGTTCGAGTTGCGTGGCTGTTTTGGAGACACGCGGCGATACGCTGCGGTTTCCGGCGGACGTTTACCTCGAAGGCGGCGACCAATATCGCGGGTGGTTTAATTCCAGCCTGAGCTGCGGCATCGCGGCTCACGGCAGTTCGCCGTACAAGCAGATCGTCACGCACGGTTGGGTCGTCGACGGCGAAGGCAAGCAGATGCACAAGTCTGCCGGCAACGCGATCTCGCCGAACGAGATCGTCGAAAAGTCGGGTGCCGAGATCATACGTCTGTGGGCGGCCGCGGTCGACTATACGCAGGACATGCGTTGCTCGGGCGAGATTCTCGACGGCGTTGTTGTTGCCTATCGTAAGTTTCGAAACACGTTGCGTTACGCGCTCGGAAATCTCGACGGTTTTGACGTGACAAACGATGCCGTCGAGACAAATGATCTGTTCGAGATCGATCGTTGGGCGCTTGCCAATCTCGATGAGCTTTCGGCCAAAGTGATCGCCGGCTACGAGGCCTACGATTTTCAGTCGGCGTATAATGCGATCAACAATTTCTTCACGGTGACGTTGTCGGCACGGTATTTTGACATCATCAAGGACCGCCTATACATCTTCGCCCCGCGTTCGCTCGAACGCCGCTCCGCTCAGACCGCTCTCTACAAGATCGTCGATGTGCTCTGCCGTTTGCTCTCGCCGATCCTAGTATTCACGAGTGACGAAGCGTGGGAAAATCTGCCGGGACAAACGGTCGCGTCGGTCCATCTCGCCGAATTTCCTGTGTTGTCAGAGGCGGACAATTCGGGCCTCATGGAGAGCTGGGAGCGGATCTTCGCCATCCGCGACGAGGTGATGAAGGCGCTCGAAGAGGCACGCAACGAGAAACGCATCGGCTCGCCGCTCGAAGCAAAGATCGTCCTGACGACCGATGCCGCGACGACGCGTTTTCTGCTCGATTATTACGAGCAGTTACGCTACATCTTTATCGTCTCGCACGTCGAGGTGCATGAGGGTGATACGCAAAAAGTCGAGATCCAGGCCGCTGACGGTGAAAAATGCGAACGCTGTTGGAATTATTCGACGCGAGTGGGAGAATTTAGTAATTACCCAACCGTCTGCGAACGTTGTGCAGACGCATTGGACGAGATAGTCACGGCGCAATAACAATTGGAGGAAAATATTATGTTCTTCAGAATTTTTGCGTTATTGATAATTGGGATGTCGCTGGCGGCGGCGGCGCTTGGACAGGCGGTTTACACGCCGGAGAAAGGTTCGCCGGTGAGAAAGGCTATTTTGGATGCGCTCAGAATTCCGGTCGAGCGAGAGCTCAAACAAAAGATCGTTTTCGCGGCCGATAATTTTAATGTATCGGGCAATTGGGCATTTCTCGGCGGCGATCCGCAAAGCCCGAGCGGCGGATCGCCTGATTATCGCGGAACGCCGTATCAGGAGGCGAAAGACGCCGATATGTTTGACAACAATTTTTTCGCCGTGCTCAAGAAAACGGGTGGAAAATGGAAAGTCGTGCATTACGACATCGGCTGCACGGACGTTTGTTACGCCGACTGGTGGCGGCGATATAAAGCTCCGAAATCGATATTTCCTTATACGGAATAGCGAACACTTCGGCGGCGGCGAACGTAACAACTCCTAATGACCGATAATTTGAGTTTAGGAGGATCGACATCTATGAATTACAAGCTTGCCGCGATTTTCGCAATTCTACTTGCATTTACCGGTATCGCATCCGCACAGGACGCCGAAAAGGAAGCGGCCCGTGTGCCGCTCGAGAATTACCTCAAAGGG
Source organism: Acidobacteriota bacterium (assembly GCA_031362825.1). Taxonomy (GTDB): domain Bacteria; phylum Acidobacteriota; class Blastocatellia; order Pyrinomonadales; family Pyrinomonadaceae; genus OLB17. Next base: position 6,870 of record JANLTF010000384.1, read on the forward strand.
CACGCGACCGGTGACGGCGAGTATATGAAAAAGGCCTTTCACACCGAGGGCAACATGATCTTCATTCGCGAAGGCAAATATACGACGCGTTCGTTTGCTGATTACATCGCAGGGTTTACGGGCAAGCCTCCGGCTGACGAAGCTAAGCGTAAACGCTGGATCGAGAGCGTCGAGGTTTCGGGAAATGCGGCTGTCGGCAAGATCATTCTTGATTATCCGACCGTAAAGTTTGTCGATTATATGACGATGCTCAAGATAAATGGCGAGTGGAAGATCATAAACAAATCGTTCTACGCCGAGCCGAAAGCAGCGGTTGAGGCACCGAAGAAGGTAAACTAGTTTTCGACGGGCCGACGGCTTTTCTGATGAGTACCGATTTTCAACAAACGATCTCAACACCAACCGCGGCCTACGCCGAGGGCCTGAGTTTCTTTAACGGGACAGGTATGCTTAACGATGCACTAACACGTCTTGCCGCAGACCTAAAGCGTAATGATATCGACTACGCGGTGATCGGTGCGGTTGCGCTAAACCAGCACGGCTATCAACGGTTTACTCACGATATCGACATTCTTCTTAGTCAAAAAGGGCTAGACGATTTTCGCGCTAAATTGATCGGTCTCGGATATCGGCCGGCATTCGAGGGTGCGACCAAAAAATTTCGTACGACAAACGAAAATGTACCGGTCGAGGTGATCGTCGAGGGCGAATATCCCGGCGACGGGCTGCCGAAACCAGTAAGGTTCCCTTATCCGTCCGATTTTTCGACGCTGATCGATGGAATTAGCACACTGACGCTCGAAAAGCTGGTCGAATTAAAACTCACATCAGGTATGACGGCGAGTGACCGGCTAAAGGATCTCGCTGATGTTCAGGAGTTGATCAAGGTTCGCGAGCTCGACGCCGATTTTGCGGACAGCCTGGATCCATTCGTAAGAGAAAAATATCTCGAATTATGGAAGTCGGTCGAAGACGCCAAGGATCGGCTCGAAAACTAAGGAAATACTGTATTGAAACGTAGCGACTTTATCTGGAAATTTGCCTATCTCGCGATAGCCGGCGGCGTCTTTATGATCGACCAGGTTACGAAGGCCTGGGCGACTCGCGTACTGCGAACCGGCGGAGACCGGTCTGTTATCGAAGGCCTTCTCAATTTTGCCTATGCGCAGAATACGGGCGTGGCGTTTTCGATGCTTGACGATCACGGCGACACCGGCCGTTGGGGCTTGTCGGTGGTGGCGTTTGTTGCGGCCGCATTGGTCCTATATTTTTTTTGGCGAACGCCACGCTCCGACGACCGTATCTTAGGCGCACTCGTTTTGCTGCTGGCCGGCATCGTGGGCAACGTAGTCGATCGGATGCGGCTCGGATTCGTCGTAGATTTTATCGATGTCCAATTCGGCAACTGGCACTACCCGACCTTCAACGTCGCCGACGCCTCGATCTGTATCGGTGCCGCGTTGTTGATCATCGATATGGTCCTAAGTAAACGTGAGAAGAAAGACCCTAGCTCGGAACCGTTGACGAAGAACACAAATTAATGTACCCAGAGTTATTCCGCATCGGCACGTTTCCTGTCACCACGTATGGTATTTTCCTGGCGATCGGGATGCTGCTTGCTTTGTATGCGACATCGCGACTGGCGGATCGGGACGGTTTGCCGAAGGAACGGATCTACGATCTCGGGTTGTGGGTTTTGGTCGGCGGGCTAGTCGGTTCTAAGCTGTTGATGATCTTGGTCGAGCCGGGGGTCGAGATATTTACGCTCGATTTTCTGCGAAGCGGCGGCGTGTTTTACGGCGGATTGATCGGCGGGTTTTTGGCGGTGGTGATACTGGTGCCGCTGTACAAACTGCCGTTTTGGAAGGCGGCGGATGCTTTTGCTCCGGGCGTTGCTCTCGGCCAGGCATTTGGCCGGCAAGGCTGTTTTTCGGCCGGCTGTTGTTGGGGAAAAGAAACACATCTGCCGTGGGGCGTCCATTTTACGCAGGCCGGACACGAATACACGGGTGTTCCCATCTACGGCCCGGAAGGAGCTGATCTGTTCCTGCATCCGACGCAATTGATCGAATCGTTCACGATGCTCGCTGTTTTCGGCCTGCTCGTCTGGCTGCACAAACGCAAGAAATTTGACGGCCAGATCCTCATTGCTTATGGCATAATCTATGCTCTCTTCCGCTTCTCGATCGAGTTCATCCGCGACGACCCGCGTGGCGACCTGCTTGGTTTTACAACGCTCACGGGGCTTTCCACCTCGCAAGGTGTTAGTCTGATAGTGGCCGCAGCGTCGATCGTTTTTATGTTCGTCCGTTTGCGAAAAGTCGCCGAGACGAAGGAAATACATTGACCGAAACACAAAATACAGAGCCTACCCAAAACGAAAACCCGAACAGCTTTGTCGTAGAATCCGATGACGAGGGAACGCGGCTTGACGCATACCTAGCCGACCGGATCGAAGGCTGGTCGCGTGCAAAACTGCAGCGTCTGATCGAGAACGAAGATGTTCTGGTCAACGAAAAGACGGTCAAGCCCTCGCACAAACTACGCAAAAATGATGAGGTCGAGGTCGATCTGATCGAGGCAGCGGCGGCGAGGTTTGAGCCTGAGAATATTCCGCTCGACATCGTTTTCGAAGACGAATTCCTCGCCGTCATTAACAAACCGGCCGGAATGGTCGTCCATCCCGGGGCAGGCGTGCAGTCTGGAACGCTGGCGAATGCCATAGCGTTTCATTTCCAGCTTGAGCAATCAGCCATCAACAGCGACCAAGCCGAGATGCGCATCGGCATCGTCCACCGGCTCGACAAAGACACATCGGGGCTGATCGTCGTTGCAAAAAACGATGAGATCCACGAAGCTTTATCCGAGCAGTTTCGAGAGCGGACGGTTTACAAATCTTACATGGCACTCGTTCACGGCCAAACGGAGGAGAACACCGGAAAGATCGACGTACTTATCGGCCGCAACAAACA
>JANLTF010000403.1:0-3172 GCA_031362825.1 Acidobacteriota bacterium
CAACACCTACGTGATTTACCGGTCCGAGAGTTTCCGCGGAACCGGCCACGATCTCTGTATTTAGGCGAAACTCGACGCCTAGGCGGGCGATATGATCGACCTCGCTCAACGACACGCTCTGCGGCATTTTGTATTCCGCCATACCGTAGGTGTCGAGGCCACCGGGCTGTTCGCGGCGTTCGTAAACGGTCACGTCGTAACCGAGCCTTGCAAGATACGCGGCACACGAAAGCCCCGCCGGACCTGAGCCGACAATGCCGACGGACTTACCATTTGCCTCGCCTTTTTCAAATATCTGTTTATCAACTGCCGTAGCGTGGTCGGTCGCATAACGCTGGAGCCGGCCGATCTCGATAGGTTTATTTATCAGCGTTTTCTCGACGCACGCACCTTCGCAAAGGACCTCGACCGGGCATACGCGGGCACAGCTCGCACCGATCGGGTTGGCGTCAAAAATCACTCGGGCAGAGCCGATGACGTTGCCGCTCGCGATCTTTTTGATAAATGCCGGCACATCAATGTGGGTCGGGCAGGCGTGCATGCAGGGAGCGTCGTAGCAATAGAGGCAACGGTTCGCCTCTTGCATCGCCTCGGCAGCAGACATTGCCGGGTTGATCTCGGCAAAATTATGCTCGATTTGTGTTATGTCCAGCGGTGTACAAAATGAATTATCCATACGCTTTTTAGCTGACCTTTACAAAATATTTGCCGTCAAAACGATAGGTGATAAATTTGCTCGTGACGCGTCCCTGCGGCGTGCGTTTGTCTTCGATAACGACGGGAAAGCGAAAGCTCTTGTTCGCTTCGTTATAAAAGAAAAGCCTGACAGGCCGCTCGGGGTGATCGACGACGGTGAAAAAATCAAAACCAAAACCGACCGAATTTTTGATACCCGAAGTCGTGCGGATGACCTTGGCGTCCGCATCGAGCTTTTCGCCGTTTATGCGAAACGCTTTGATCGTCTGACCGGCATAAGATGTGGAACCGATAAATGTCGAGACGCCTAGATAGATCGGCCCGCCGGTAGTGTCAGTCTGAAATATCTGATGGTAAAATACACCTGCACTCTCGTCCTCTCTTTCTTCTGTCCAGCTATAGACCTTCCCGCTCTTGCCGCGATACTGAAACACACTGGCAAAATCGTGCATCGTCCCGCCGGTTTCGAGATCCCACGAATAAATACGCAGACGTCCGTCCTTTGAGGTCGTGACGTACATTTTGTCTTTCAGCCCGGGGAAACCGAATTTTAGAATGTTAGCCCGTTTACCATATTTGAGCAGTTTTTCTCTCAGGTCGGCGTTGTTCTTAGACAGCTTTTCTTCGTCATAACCGCCGCCGTAATTGCCGTATTTTGAAATATTGTCGAGATACCCGACAAACTCGCGCTCGATAGCAGTCGGCTTCTGCGCAAAAACCGTACTCGCGAACACTAAAAACAGAATGGCTAATATGCTGTGTCTCATTATTATTAATCGTCAATGATCGGTCCGTACGCATCCGGCCGACGGTCCCTAAAAAACTGCCACGTGTTGCGAACCTCGCGGATCTTGTCCATATCTAGATCGGCGACGACAAGTTCGTCCTGATCGCGTGAACCGACCGCAAGCATCTGGCCCCGCGGATCGCAGAAATAGCTCTGGCCGTAAAACTCGCCGATGTTCCATGGAGCCTCGGTTCCAACGCGGTTGATGGCTCCGACAAAATACCCGTTAGCGACGGCGTGAGCGGGCTGCTCAAGTTTCCAGAGATATTCCGACAGGCCTGCGACGGTCGCCGACGGATTAAAGATGATCTCGGCTCCATTCAGGCCCAAGCACCTTGCGCCTTCGGGAAAATGCCGGTCGTAGCAAATATAAACACCGATCCGCGCAAACGCTGTATCGAAACAAGGATAGCCAAGATTGCCGGGCTTAAAGTAGAACTTCTCCCAGAAACCGGGAGCAACATGCGGAATATGAGTCTTGCGATATTTACCTAGATATTTGCCGTCCGCATCGATTACCGCAGCGGTGTTGTAATAGACGCCCGTCTGTTCTTCCTCGTAGATCGGCACGACAATAACCATACCGTGCTGTTTTGCGACCTCTTGCATCAGCTTGACCGTCGGGCCGTCGGGGATGCGTTCGACCGCTTCGTACCAACGTGTCGTCTGCTCGGCACAAAAATACGGCATCGTGAAGACCTCTTGAAAACAGAGCATCTGGACGCCCTGACGTGCAGCATCCTCGACCATCGTCATTTGATGGTCAATGTTTGCTTTGCGGATCTGCTCGATCGGGGCATCCGTCGGGGCGACGTTATGAGCCTGTATCAGGCCGGCTTTTACTATTCTCGACATTCCTTTTCACCTCTTGTCTTTTATTTCGGCTGAGCAAATTTCGAGTCATCCACCGCGACATTCTTAACCTCGGTGATCTTTCGAACCCAACTGATATTCGGCACCGCAAACCGCGTCGTCGCGGGCAGTTTGACGCCGCCAAAATCTTTGAAATCGCTGTAATCGACCTGATACTGAAACTGTCCAAGTATGGTCATCGACGAAGCGATACGGCGAACGAGCGAACCAGTCGCCACGTCGAAAACCAGACGCTCACGCTGATTGTCAGCGGTCGTCGCCTGTACGATGTAAACGTCGCGGCCGTCGATCCGATCCAGAAATCTGTAATCGAGCTTCGCGTAAACCGACTTAAGATCCGGATTCGCAAACAGTGTCGCATCGCGTTTTATCTGTTCCATCTCAGATGGTTTGAGTTCAATAGGCTCGTTGCCGCCGCGTTTCCATACATTTTTTCCGTCAAAGGCTTCCGAAACAATATAGCCACCATACTGGACATCCGAACGGAATTTACCGTTCCTTTGCCAAATCTCTTCCGGCTCGATCGTCTTCATATCCGGTTCGACACGGTTCGCTCTTATCTGCCTTGAAGTCACCTTTGCGAGACTCTCTTTCGAGCCAAGCGAAGCCGCATACTTCGCCAAAATATCATCGATCAGCGGTTTCACAGCAGGCTGTTTTGGCCTTTCGACAGGGGTCCCAGGCATAAGGTTTGGAACTGCGACCGGCCTTTCGCGACCGTTGTGGCAGGTGTTACATGAGACTTCGGGCTTTCCGTCGAAAAACTGTTTATTGAGAGCAAACGTCATCTCAAGCATCTTTCGAGCAGCAACCTTG
>JANLTF010000173.1:0-10429 GCA_031362825.1 Acidobacteriota bacterium
TTGATGTCGTCGCTGATCTTTCCGAACTTGTCGCCTGCCGCCGTCACGAGAGGCTTCGCGTCATTCGTTTTCTTGTTGGCCGATTCGACCAATTTGTTCGCCTCGATAACCTGTTTGTCGTCGCAGGCCGACGCGAACAGAGCGGTTACCAGAATAGCGAACAGGACCATGTGTAATTTAGTGTATTTTTTCATTAATTTTCTCCCTTTCGTTTAGACGTTAAAATTATCCGTAATGAACTGGCCGATCGGTTTATGGCGCAACAAATTATCATAATGATCCGACGCAAATCATCCCTCCTCTGATTAGCTAAACGGCTTTTCTACCGCAAAGAGGTCATTGTGGACGGCGTATTTTTGTTAAATTCAATCGATCAAAATAATAACACGGAACCTTATGAACTATTTAACAGAATCTTGGACAATATCACGCTATTCTAACCTGGCAAGGAAAGCTCTTCCCTTTTGTCTGCGAATTCGTTTATGATTGTTATGGTCGCTCGTACCGCGGCCGCTCTTGGCTCTAACTATTCTTTCCAATCGATCAAATGAACTTATTAGCAACAGCTTCGCTTGAGGCGTTTCTTGGCATACCGGAATGGATCGGATACATTTTTGTATTCGTACTGGGCGCTTGTATTGGCAGCTTTTTGAATGTCGTCATTCATCGAGTTCCGAATGAACTTTCGCTACTGCCTTCTTCCGCGTGCCCGAAGTGTAAGGCCGCGATCAAGTTCTATCACAACATTCCAATTTTCGGCTGGCTGATGCTGGGGGGCAAGTGCGCTAACTGCAAAGAACCGATCGCCTGGCGTTATCCGGCGGTGGAATTGCTCACCGCACTCGTGTTCTGTCTCGTTTATTGGCAGATCGGGCTGACGGTGTTCCTGCCGGTCGCTCTCGTATTCGCCGCGACAATGCTTGCTTTGATATTTATTGACGCGGAGCACATGATACTGCCGAATGTGATCACCTATCCGATGTTCGTGATCGCACTGGTTGTTCGTGTCGTTTGGCCAATGCTGCCAGACCCTCATCTGTTTTCGGACATGAAGTTCGCTCCCATAGTTTGGCTGCACACGGGCGGATATCCCGACTGGTCCGTCTCGCTCGCCGGAGCATTGTTCGGTGCGTTGGTCGGTGGCGGTTCCCTATGGTTGGTCGGAGCGATCTGGAAAGCATTGCGCGGTGTCGATGCGATGGGGCTTGGGGACGTAAAGCTGTTACTAGGCCTCGGTGCGTTGCTCGGCTGGCGCTTGACGATCCTGACGATCTTTATCGGAGCGTTCACAGGCGCCTTGGCCGGCATCATTCTCATCTCGCGGCAAAAAGATAAAGACATGCAGACCCAGATACCATTCGGTATCTTTCTTGGGATCGGTTCAATTGTGGCGTTGCTGTTCGGCGACCAGATGATCGCGTGGTACCTGGACCGGTTTGTCTAGGCGGACTTAATAGAGTTCTGCAAACAAGCATCATTGCAGAAAAATGTGCTCGCACCGAACTTTATGGCACGTCTCTCAGGCACCCACGTGCCGCATTTTGTACAACTGACCAATTTGCCGGAATTTACCGGTTCTTCTATTCGCGGTTGCTGAGCAGATCTGTTAGCAGACACTGCTTTTTTCATCACTCGACCGATCCCGATCGCCGTTGCAATGCCTCTGCGGTACTTGAAAGCCGTGAGAGCCAAAAGTATCAGCAATACAGCGAGTATTATCAGGGCTTCTCTCATGATTGCGGCTTGTACGTCTTGGTCTCGATCTGCGTTGTCAGGTCAGCGATCGCCTCGTTCTTAGCATTGGCCGCCTTGAGTTGGTCGAGAGTTTTCTGTGCTGCAGCCCAATCCAACTGGCGAATATAGGTAGAAGTAAGAAACTGAAGCGCGCGTTCTTTCTTCGGATCGATCTTTAGAGCTTTTTGAAACCCATCAACGGCCTTTTTCAGATCGGCCGGTTCGTCAATAAAGAACGTCAAAGCGAGATCTGTCAGAACATCAGCGTCCGAAGGCTTGAAAGCAAGCGCCTTTTCATAGGCTTCACGAGCAAGCTTAAAACTCGCCGAGTCTTTCTTAAAATAGCCAGTATCGAAGTACGCATTACCAAGATCGACGATCACTTCGTAATCTTTCGGGTCAAGAGAATTGGCACGAGCGAGGATGCGTTGTGCTTCCGCGACAAGATCAGCATCCCTTTTTATGGTCGCGAAACGATATAGGCCTCGGCCGAGGTTTTTTTGAAACGCAAAATCCGCCGGATTGGCATCAGCCTCGGCGATCTTTGACTTGATCTCTTCGGGATCGACGCTAAGGTCTCCGGGTTGGGTCGTCGGGTTATTCGTCGATGGTCTCTTCTGGTCGATCTGAGTTTTCAGGGCGTTGATCGTCGATCGATTGAGGCTATTTGCCAAAATAAATCCACCCGTGAGCCCTGCAAGTGCGGCCAAGATGCCGACGGTGAGTATCCGTGAGTTCATTATCATTAGTTTAACAAAAACAAAGCATCAATAGAAAAGCGTCGCCCGTAACATACGGACGACGCAATGTAATCTATTGTTCACAAGCCTACTTCTTACCGTCAGGAGCAATGTAAGGCAGATCTTCGGCACGGCGCCGAATTGGCGGATCGGTCGCACGGCGACGCGGGATTACGGTGCTCTCACGTCGGTCAACGCTCCCAGCCGGCAGGCCTTTGCCGTGTACCGCCTCGACGAGAATACGCGTGATCTCTTGCGACAGCGTCCGATGTTCACCGGCTGCTCGTCTGCGGAGCGACTCTTTCAATTCGTTTGGAACGTATGCTCCGATAAATACACCTTTACGGTTCGCCATAATATTGCGGTTTCTCCTTAAAATTTTGACGCGATTAACGCCGAAAGCTATGAGGCACGCCTGTAAGCCGAATTTTGTATCTGCCTCGCGGCAAATGGCAATCATTCATCTAGGCCGGCGGTTACCCGACGGCTCAAGCGATCTACCCGGAATCTGCGGCTTCCGAAGAAGCATTGCACGGGCCGCACAAATTACGCGATTCCCTATTTGATCTTGCACCACGAGGAGTTTACCTGGCCGCCGATGTTACCACCGACGCCGGTGAGCTCTTACCTCACCCTTTCACCCATCACTCGCTGCGAATCGCGGGCTGGTTTACTCTCTGTTGCACTTGTCGTCATTCGGCTTTCGCCGATTTCCCGGACGTTATCCGGCTCGCTGCCCTACGGTGTTCGGACTTTCCTATCTTCGCTTACTCTAACAGCGACTGCCCGGCGCGCCTCATAGCAAGGCGTGAAAAGTATAACAAAATATGTTGAACAACAAAATACCTGTTACAAAAAACTTACTTACCTATTTCGATGATGTCTCCCTGATTCAGCGTTGGGTCAGCTATCTTTCCTGAGTTAATGTTCTTTATCTCGAATTCTGCGGTTACGAGTATTCCGCTCTCACTACGGCGGCGGATCAGTGCACGTTTGGGTTTACCTTTTAAACCACCTGATGCCATGATCGCTTGGGATAGCGTCATTCCGGCGGACAGATCCTTCTTTCCGCTGTTCGCAATATCGCCGCCGATGAAATAGTAACCAACCGTCGAGGTGTCGCCGCTGCCGGTAAACTCGACCGTGTCGCCGGGATAAATGAGCACTGCGTCGGCGTTAGGATTCGCCAACAGGAATGACTTAACTTTCGCGTCCTTATCTCGCTTGATCGTCACACCGCTTGCACGCGGATCGACGATCGCAGCCGCTCGAATGACGTAGATCGGCACGGCGTCGCGTTGAATCTGATGAAACCCGGGAACCTCGACCAAGCCGTTTACCAGAACGGCGTGGCTGACGTATTCTCTGATCTTTACACTGACCTCAGGAGCTTCGTAAAGCTTGATCGCCTCAGTCAAAGATTCTTCGATCTCGTCTGGCGTCTGGCCGCCGACAACAACGTTCTCGCCTGCCAATGGGAAGTCGATCGTCCCGTCGCTTTGGACGGTGTAGTAGCTCGGTGCGGCCCCGGCGTTTTTTATATCAATTAGAAGTGTATCGCCTGTTCCAACCCGGTAAACGCTGGTGGCGGCAGCGTTCGCATTTGCCGAACGTTTTGCGATGTTATAGGTCTCGCGTGCTATCGAACGCGGCGGGGCGGGCTGTTCGCTGTTCGAGGTTTTGACATTGTTTGCGACTGGCTCCATTACAACAGATTTTAATGGTGGGTCGGCGGGCTTTGTCTTTGCCTTTGGGCTTGGCGCAAATGGATTGTTTCGATTTGATGTATCGCTAACCTGTCCGAAAACGGCAGTGGCAGAAAGGGCAACCACCACTGCTGTTGCCGCCAAAGGAAACGATTGAAAAATGATCTTGTTCATATCTTACGAATACAAAAGGCACTCGCGGCCGGTCGGCGAAGACGTTGCTTTCGCCATGGCCACGTGTATGTAAAATCGTAAAGGAGAACGGATTCTAGATTTTTGAGATGTTTTTGTGTTGTTTGACGGTGTTTTCCAGTAATAATTCCGCCGGAAATTGATTGGGCCAATGTTCACGGTAACAATCGAGGAGGATGGCCTCGATCTCTGATGCCGTTTCAGCAGACTCTACTATGTTCAATTTTTCGAGCGTTTCGGCGTGCGATATTCCTGAAATGAGCTTGTGTACGGCAGGAATCGAATGCGGATTCATACTGAAATCGCGCGCACCAAGGCCAATGAGTAGTGGCGTATAAAAGGGTGAGCCGGCCATTTCGCCGCAAACGACCGCCCGTTTATCTGCTGCCCTTGCAGCAGTTAAAACTGTCTTTATCGACCTAATAACCGCAGGATGGAGGGTTTGGTACCAGTCCGCAACCGATTCGTTGTCTCGGTCCACGCCGACCAAGTATTGAACGAGGTCGTTGGTTCCAAGACAAACAAAATCGACATAGCGGAGAATCTCATTGATGGTAAGGACGGCGGACGGCAATTCGATCATCACACCGAATTCCGGGTTACCGAATGAAATGCCTTTTTCCGCCAGAGCCCTTTTCTCCTCGGCAATGATGTCTCGTGTCTGCCGTATCTCCTCGACGCCCGAGACCAGCGGTAGGACGAAGCTGACCGTGGTCTCAAATGATGCGCGCAAAATTGAGCGAAGCTGTATGCGAAACTGTCGTTCCTGTGCAAGGCTCAGCCTGATCGCCCGAAGGCCCAACGCTGGGTTCTTTTCCCTTATGTCAGCCCTGACCGATGCCTGCTCAATGCCCAGATCAAAGGTTCTGATCCTTACACCGCACCTTCCGGCAGCAAGGGCAACCTCGCGATATGCCGCGAATTGGACCTCTTCGCTCGGCAACCCGTTCATGTGCTCAAAGAGATATTCGGAACGCAATAAACCGATACCGTTCGTCCCCATTTCTAGCGCGAGGCGACAACCTTCAGGCTTATCAACATTCGCCGCAATGAGCACTTCGACATTATCGATAGTGTGAACCCTTCCGACAGATCCGTGCGGTAGCGAAGATATCGATTCGATTGACGTTAGCTTGTTAATAAGAGCGGTTCGAGTCTCTTGAGTCGGTCGGATGTACAGTGACCCATCGATAGCGTCGATGCCGAGCATATCACCGGTCTTGACCCGACGCAGGACGTTCTTTGCCCCTGCAAGAGCCGGGATGCCCATTTCCCGGGCCATGATAAAAACATGCGAGGTCCATCCGCCGTGTTCAGTCACAAGAGCCACCGGGCGGTTGTGCAAAAATTCAAGCATTGTCGATGGCCTGATCTCCGAAGCAACGATGACTGTATTTTGCGGAAGGTGCTGCACCGATTCGTCACCGGCCAGGGCATTTAGAATTCGTTCGGTCACATCCTCGAGATCGGTGGCCTTTTCGCGCAGATGATCGTCCTTTATCGCTCGATACCGATTAAGGTAGTCTTCGGATACCAGCTTTACGGCCCACTCGGCATTTACCGATTCGGAAATCACGGTTTGTTTGAAATTTGCTATGAGCGACGATTCGCGGATGAATAGAAGATGGACTTCAAGGATGTCGGACACGGCGTCCGGAACATCGGAACTTCGTGCAACCGCGAGACTTTCAAGTTGTTTTGTCGCGATTTCGACAGCCGCATCAAGCCTCGCGAGTTCGGTATCGATGTTGTCCGACGATATTTCCAAACGAAAGAACTGCCGCTTTCGTCCGTGCAGACATAGGGCGTTGCCGACAGCGATGCCGCGAGAAACAACTCGAGCAGGTATACGCGATTCCAAGCCACTGCTATGTGCCGGGAATGTGGCCTGTTCTCTCATGTCGTTCTCTTACGAGCTTCCAAAGCTAAACCCGCCGCCGCTGCCGCCCTGTGTCGGGAAAAATGGTTTGAGCAGACCGGCGAATGCAGCGAGGTTGCGAGTTTGGATAAGGACTTCGCCCGGCCCCGTGAACTCGGCAACCATTCCTTCTCCGCTCAGAAAACTACGGAAATAGCCGCTCTTGGCGGCCTTGCGCAGGTTGTATTGCATGTGAGCTTCCCACGCAACGAGATGACCTGTATCGACCACATACTGTTCGCCCGGCCGAAGGACCTTTCGATGGATCGACCCGAATGATGAAACTAAAAGCAGTCCCGTTCCGGAAACGTGCAACAGGAACAGACCCTCACCGCCAAAAAACGACTTTGCGCCGCCAAATTTTGTGTCGATCACAAGCGAGACGTCGCCCGCAAGATACGAACTCGACTGAACGCAAAACGCCTGATTCTGTATCTCGATACCCGCCACGTCGCCTGGAGCTCCAGGAGCAAATGTAACTTCACCCGCGCCATTTTTTGCGGTAAATGTTGAGACAAACGCAGACTCGCCGCCAACTGCCCGCTTTAAGGCACCAAAGACACCGCCTTTTAGCTCAGAATGCAGATCGACATTTGCTGACATTGAAACCATTGCCCCGGCCTCGGCGCAGATCGCCTGTTCGGCTTGCAGGTTTACAACCGCGAGCGCAAAGGCTCCTTGGTGCTCAATCGCCCAAGTATAACCTCGCCCTTGTCCGCGGCCATCAGTGTCGAAATGAAACGAGCCACCCGCCCGAGCAGAAGTGTTCTGAAACGGCGGTGGTGCGGCCTGCGGGGCCGCTGGCGGCGCGTTCTGCTGATAAACTGGTGGCGGCGGAGCGACCGGTACAGGAATTTCGGCTGGGATCGTAAAGCCGCACGATCCGCAAAACTTCGCCCCTTCCATCAGGCTCATATCGCACTTGGGACATTTCATATAACGACTCCTGTTGATTTTCTTAAGAGTATTTCGGCAGCTTCGTCGGCGTCTTTTGCAAAATCAAGAAATGCGACGTCCGAATTGCTAACCGCCAGCGAACTCTGCCAGGCGGCGACGATTGGCGGCCAGCACTCGCCAACCAACACAAGCGGGCGGCTGCCCAGAACACCGGTTTGGAGCTTGTTCCAGACAAGTGAGACCTCGGTTACCGTTCCCATTCCGCCCCGAAATGCCACAAAACCCACGCTCCGGGTGATCAGATTTTGTAAGCGATCGTAAAAGTGGTCAGTCGCGACCTTGTCAGTGAGATAACGGTTCGGTTCAGACTTAAATTGGTTCATCACGATGCCGTAAACGCGACCGCCTTTCTCACGAGCTCCGCGCGAAGCGGCCTCCATAATGCCTAAATATCCGCCGGTACAGATCGTAAAGCCAGCCTCGGCGAGGCGTCCGCCCAGGTCTTTCGCTTCGCGGTATTCGTCCGAGTCGTCCTTACACTTCGACCCGCCAAAAATTGAGATTATTCGTTCCTGAGAGCTATCGGGCATAAGGCGTTGATACCAATTTCTGTTTAAAGCCAATGACAAAAACCATTATAGCCAACCTGATTATAATGACAAATGGACCTACGCTGGTGACGCGTCAATGGGCTTGATCTTGTCGGCGTCGAGAATCGCCTGTTCCGTATTTGTGAAATAGAGAATGATGCTGCCAACGACAAAGAACACGATCAAAGCAAGGATCGCGGGACGATAGGAATTAGTAAGCTGCGCCACGAGCCCAAATACCATCGGGCCGATCCACGAGGTTCCGCGTTCGGAAATTGCGTAAATTCCGAAGAACGCCGACTCCCGCCCTTCTGGTATCATTTGGGAAAACAACGACCTCGAAAGGGCCTGCGAACCGCCAAGTACAAATCCTATCGCACCGCTCATAAAGTATGCATCGGTCAAAGTACTGAGAAAACCGTAACCATAAATCACGACTCCGCACCAGATCACAAGCGAAATAAGAATTGCCGTTTTTGTGTTCGTGAAATGGGCGATACGCTCGAAAATGAGAGATCCGATCGCGGCAACGACCTGAGCGATCAGAAAGGCGATGAAAAGATTTGAGTCCCCTAATTTCGTGCCGTCGGCATTTGTTACCTCGGACGACAAAAATACCGCCGACATCACGATCACGGTTTGGATCCCGTCATTATACAAGAGATATGCAATGAGAAATCGAAACGTGTGCTTAAGCGCGAATAGTTCACGAAACGTCTCCTTTAGTTCGTAGAGTCCGGCAATGATGTAGTGTTTGTCAGATGGTGCTTCACGTTCGGGCGCCCTTTTTTTTAGCAATAAAAAGGTAATGATCGAAAACCCGCCCCACCAAATACCGGCACCGAGGAAGCAGATCCGCACGGCTTCTCCGGTAGTGATACCGAACGATTCTGAGTAGGTCAGAAAAACAAGCCCGAGTATCAGCGTAATAAAACCGCCAAAATAGCCGGACGCAAATCCCCAACTAGACACTTTGTCACGTTTGTCGTCGGTTGTGATATCGGTAAGGTAGGAATTGAAAAAGACGATCGAAGCACCGGCACTCAGATTCGAGATTATGAACAGCGCTGCCGCCCAAAAGTAATGATCGCCGCCAACAAAATACATCAGTCCGCACGACACGGCACCCAGATAGCAGAAAAAAGCAAGAAATGTCTTTTTGAGGTGCGTGTAATCGGCGATCGACCCCAAGATCGGCAAAAAGAAGATCTGCAAAAAGACCGAGAGGCCGACCGAGTATGAAAAGAGCGATTTCGCCGTGACAAGATCGTATCCGCCGATAGAGATCACCGCACCATTTTCGCCTACGGCAGCAGTCACGAGTCCGGTGACATATTTGCCAACCAGTACGCCTAGAATCAGCGTAAAGAAAGCATGATTGGCCCAATCGTAGGAAAGCCACCCAATTATTTCCTTTGAGTCATTCTTAGTTTGAACTGCCATTATTTATTTGTTTCTAAACGACACGGGCGATCTCACCACGTGACACAATAGTGCAGTTTTAGCCGATTGTCTAATCCGATAGGGTCGATCTTCGGAATACGGCTTCGGGTCAAGAATGCAGCATTTTTGATAGTATTGCTCAAGGTTAAGTTAAAGTGAACAAAAATGCTGCCCAGGCCGAAGTTCCGTTGACAACCTCATACTTATCGGTGTATGATTCCGAGGTCACAATTTAACTTTGAAAATGGAATTCTGCGAGGTTCGCGAGCTAAGCCTTTAGTTTTGGGTGATCGGCACGAATCCTATTTTTCTAACTAATTTACCGGAGGAATCTGATTAACCATGTCTTTACTCAAAAAAAATAGCAGCTTGATGCTGCTGGCTCTCGTGGGATTTTTGGCGGTGCTCGGCGTAGTCGAGTCGCGTGCCCAGGCGTTTTCCGAAGGCTTCGATGTCGTGCCGGTTGCTGGCTGGTTCACGCAGAACAACAGCGTACCTAACGGTACTACGGGTTGGTTTCAGGGCGGCACTACATGGCCCGCCCAGACGGGCCCTGCTACGTCGTGGATCGGTGCGAATTTTAACAATTCAACCGGCGCGAACACTATCAGCAACTTTCTTGTGACGCCGGTTCGAACACTCAGTGCGGGAGACACGATCTCGTTCTACACACGAACGGCAACCACTAGTGCCTTCCCTGACAGGCTGCAAGTACGCATTTCGCTGGCTGGTGCAAGTACGAACGTCGGCACCGGAGTTCTCGAAACATCGGTAGGCGACTTTACGACCAAGGTCCTCGATATTAATCCAACCTATACAGTAGGCGGGTACCCCAATGCCTGGACGCTCCAGACGATCGTACTTACTGCGGCACAGGTCCCGACCCCGACAAGCGGTCGAATAGCACTCCGCTACTTTGTTGAAAATGGCGGGCCTTCCGGGGCCAATTCGAACATCATAGGTATCGACACGTTTAGCTACGCTCCGGGTGCTCCGGCAGTTGCTACGGATGCCCCGGCTGACTTTAACGGCGACAGCCGAACCGATTATGCTGTTGTGCGCAATGTTGGCGGCGGAGCAAATGGCCAGATCAATTGGTTCTACAACCTTAACAATTCGGCTGCTGCGACTGCGAATCTTGCGTGGGGTCTGGCATCAGACTTTTTTGTTCCTGAAGATTATGACGGTGACGACAAAGACGACATTGCA
>JANLTF010000406.1:0-4692 GCA_031362825.1 Acidobacteriota bacterium
CAACAACAATCCCGGCTCGACTAAATCGTACGATTACGTCAGAGAACACATGGAAACAACGGCGATGATGGATTTTGTGCCGCTTGCCAAGGAGATAAAGGCTGATTACGCTGAGGGCTCAGTCGAGAACCTCACGATGCACGACGGATCGACGATCAACCTGCGGAAGCTCGATAACAACTGGGATCCGTTGGACCGAATCTCAGCGATGAACGCCGTGCAGCAGTCGCGGATAAAGAGAGAAATTCTCACCGGTCTTTTGTACATCGACACCAACACGTCGGACCTGCATGAAATGATCCGAACCAGCGACCGGCCGCTGAATTCATTGACAAAAGATGAGCTCTGTCCCGGAAGCGAAATGCTCGGAAAGCTCAATGCCAGCCTTCGTTGAGCCCGAAAACTCAACCATGTGATGAAAAAGATCCGAAGGGAGAAAATTCTCGCTTCGTATCTTTCTTTCATTTCGAGTTCCGGTCCGCTGCCTAAACCGCCTCGGACTGCGACGTGAAGTTAAATTCCTTTATCTTCAAAGCAGGAAGGAGGGAACCGCCACCGCCTTCGCTTGATCCAACGCGTTCGGGTTTCCCGACTGCCAAAACACTGCCGGGGGCAAGCATCTTTACGGTCGATTGGTTGAAGCGCAAATTCTTGAGCGGATAGGCGATCTTGCCATTCTCGATCCACCAAACACCGTCACGTGTTAGGCCCGTGCTACTCGCCGTTCGCGGATCGGTTTGGCGAATATACCAAAAACGGCCGACGAGGATGCCTCGTTCCGTGGACTTGATCATCTCTTCGAGCGTCGATGTCGTACCACTGGTTTCCATGATAGTATTTGTCGGGCCGGGCGTCGGTTCTTTGCCCTTTTGTTTCGCCCAAAAGCGATTATAGGTCAGTGTTTCTAACACACCGCTATTGACCATGGTTATACGTTGGGCGGGAATGCCTCCGCCACCGCCGGCAGACTGTGAGCCGGGAAGTTCCGGATGCCAAGGGTCGCTGTAGATTGTTACTTTGTCGTCAAAGACCTTTTCGCCTAGCTTTGTTTTCCCGCCCGGAGCGGAAAACGCGCTTCGTCCTTCCTCAGCAGTTCTCGCATTAAATCCGATACCGAATCCGCCGATCAGGTCGGCAACTGCCTGGGGTTCGAGAATTACCGTGTAAATGCCGGGATCGATGGCTCGAGCGTCCCGGCCGTCGATGGCTTTTCGGATCGATTCGCGAGCGATCCGCATTGTGTCGAGCTTGGTAATATCGTTGTGGCCGCGGAGGAAATAGCCGCTGCTCTGGCCGTCCGGGGTTCTCGCCGTCACAGAAAGGCCAACGCCAGTCGAACGTTCGTACTCGAAATTGCCGTTCTTGGTAGCGTTTCCACCAGCCTGTGATGTCGCGGAATGGAATCCCGCACCGATCACGCTGCTTTTCTCGCAGAGGCTGATTATTTCGCCGATCTGTTTTGCACGGTCGGTAAGCGAGAGATTCGCGGTCGCCTCAAAAAAGGCATTTACGGGCTTATATGTTTGCTTTCCCAACGTCGGCATATATTCGCGATCAGGCGGTGCGGTTTTGGCGATCTCTTGGGCACGGTCGACCATCGTTCGGAGACTGGCTTCATCAAGATCGTTTGTCGATGAACTGCCGCGTTTACCTCCGATCCAGACCGTAACACTCGCGTTGCGGCCTTCACGGCTCCCGCTGGTGAGTACATTATTTCCTGCAAACCGCAGGTGTGATTGTTTGTTCGAACTGACCGATGCCGAGGCGTCGTCGGCAGTTACCATCGAAAGGATCTTCGTCGTCAGGTCTTTTACTTCTTTTTCCGAAAGCAGCATTATTCGTGGTCCTCCATCTGGCCGGAATTTGTGCCCGACGCGGTGTTCAATACGTTTATATTTCTAAATCGTGCGGGCGGACAGCCGTGCGAAACGGCATTTGACTGGCCCGGTTCGCCCTTTCCGTCATTCGGCGAGCCCGGAATTTCGTACGTCGCCTGGCCGCCTAGACCGTCGAGCGATCCCCAAAAATCGGTCGTTCGCGATTGATACGCGACATCGCGGAGCATGCCCGCGACCTTGCCATTCTTGATCTCCCAAAACGTCTGACCGCCAAACTGGAAATTGTAACGCTGCTGGTCGATCGAATAGCTGCCGCGGCCGTAGATCAGAATCCCTTTTTCAACGCCGGCAACCAGATCGTCTTGAGTGACGTTATCTTTCGAAGGTGTCAAAGAGACGTTTGGCATTCGCGGAAATGGAACGCTGCCCCAACTATCGGCGTGGAGACAGCCATACGATTTCGATTTACCGACAAGTTTTGCCGTGTCGCGGGTCGTCTGCCAATCGACAAATACGCCGTCCTTTACGAGATGCCACGATTGTCCCGGAACCGCCTCGTCATCAAACCCAACAGTGGCCAAACCCTGCGGCTGGGTCCGATCAGCGACAAAATTGACCATCTTCGATCCAAACTGTAGCTTGCCTGTTTTATCCGGCGTCAGGAAGCTTGTGCCCGCGTAATTCGCTTCCCACAGCAACGCACGGTCGAGTTCTGTCGGGTGTCCGACAGACTCGTGGATCGTCAGGAAAAGATGCGAAGGATGCAAAACAAGGTCGTATTTGCCGGGCGTGACCGATGGAGCCGAGAGTTTCATCACCGCATGTTCGGCAGCGGTTTTGGCTTCTGCAACCCAATCGTGTTTGCTCATATACTCGAAACCGATCTGCTGTGCCTCGCGTAGGGAATTGACCGATTGAAAATCGCCGGTCGCCCGATTCGTTGCAGTCGCGGAGAAACTCGGGTTTGTGCGAATGATGTACTGCTCGATCCGCGAGCCTTCGGAATTGGCAAGGTACTTTTGCTCGTTGACCGAAGCCAGGGACGAATTCACAAAGCTGATGCCCTTTACCGACAGTGCAGCTTCGTTGATCTTTAACAGCATTGCCGTCTTTTCGTCCATCGGTACGTCAAACGGATCCTTTTCGAATGAGCTCTTCCAAGTAGTCACGACCTTGGGTGTCGGTACAAGCTCGATCTTTTTGCGTGTGATAGCCGAATTTGCCTTCGCGATCGCTGCGGCCTCGGTTGTAACACGTTTTACTTCATCCACCGTAACAATCGGGCTGCCGGCAAAGCCCCAAGTGCCGTTGATAAGCACACGGACGCCGAAGCCGAAATTCTGCCCGCTCGAGACGTTGAGAACCTGTCGCTCCCGCGTGTTTACGGCCTCGAGTCGATAGCGATTGATCCGAATATCAGCGTAACTCGCACCAAGCTTCTTGGAGGTAGCGAGGGCCACGTCCGCCAGAGCGTCCTTATTTACATCGAGATAGAGCGCTGTTGCCGCCTGAACTTCGTACATCCAAGACGGCAAGATTGCGGCTCCGCCCATTGCGATACCGGCGGTCTTTAAGAAATCACGTCGAGAAAATGACATTTTTTTCCTCACTTTTAGTTGGAATTCAACAGAAACGGTAAGTCCAGTTTACGAGTCAAAACATCCGCATGTCAACACGCGCGCTATCAGACACCGTATGTGTTATTACTTACCCGAAATCAAAAAAGTGGGCCTACAAATATGAAGAAATTTAGTGGTATTGTCTTTTTTCTCGCATGTATTCAGGCGTTGACAACCGCAGCGTTTGCACAGCGCCGTGGCGACGATCCGGCCGCCGCCTGCGGTGCTGCTGGCTGCGGGATCATCGTGTGGCTGGTGATGATGATAGTGATTTTTGGTATCGCCATCGGCGTCATTGTATTTATCGTCAAATGGATCGGCAAGGACGCAACATCGCGAGGGATGCCCAATGCTCAGTCGATCAAGTGGCTTGGCCTTTTGGGACTTCTTGGGCTAGTGATCTATCTGCTGCAACGTCCGCAGGGCAATGCTTTTCCTTGTCCGCACTGCGGAAGGCCTAGGATGCAGGGAATGCCGCAATGCCCGAGTTGCTTTCAGCCGTAGATGAGCGTTTTGAAAAAGAGAATTTTGGCGGGCGCTCTGCTTGGCGGTCTGTTGATCTTCGCCGACTCGCTGCGATCGCCGGAGAACCAGATTTCCGCTCGGGCGTATATAGGGATCGTTCATATGTATCAAAGCTACGGCCGTCCGATGCTTGAGGGGGTTGTAGCCTGCCGTTACCGGCCAACCTGTTCTGATTATTCGATCGAAGCGGTCGAGCGATTTGGTATCTGGCGCGGCCTATATATGACCGTCGTAAGACTGGCGTCGTGTACCGATGATATACCGATGGGTTCGATTGATGATGTACCTTTGACCTAAGTTTTATTGATGAAAAGCACAAGAGTTTTCCTCGTATTCGTAACTATCTTTCTCGGCTTCTTAGCTCAGAATCTATTAGCGGCCGCCAAGTGCTCGGACTCAAACAGCCCGTTAGCGGCTCTGATCCGATCGGGAACCGACGCACAGTCGAAAACACCTTTAATTCTGATCCACGGCATCCAGGCAACAACTGACAGTGCGAATGTCGAGACCGACAATAACACGTGGGCGGAATTTGTAAAACTATTTAACGCCAAAGATTCGGGCCTTGAGGGCCGCTACTCGCTCTATCTCTTTCAATATTGCAGTAACCGTGAGCCCGTGTCGATAATTGCCGAAAAACTCCGTGATCTCATCGATCAGAAAATTCCCGGCCGCCAGCACGTCATCGTTGCCCACAGTATGGGCGGCCT
>JANLTF010000175.1:0-6913 GCA_031362825.1 Acidobacteriota bacterium
CGAGACCGGAATGTTTTTGACGGCCGCGAATTGCAGGAACGACGAGTTAAATGGCAGGACGGTTTCGCCTTTGGTACTCGTGCCGGCGAAGAGATCATCAAACGCCTCGACGACGGCGAAGGCGTGATCGTCTTTCCCGAAGGCACGAGCACCAAAGGCGAAACCGTCCTGCCATTTAACTCGTCGTTCCTGCAATTCGCGGCCGTCAAAAACATTCCGGTCTCGTACGCCTCGATCAGCTATCAAACGCCGCCCGATTCTATGCCCGCGAATCTCGCGATCTGCTGGTGGGAAGATATAAGCTTTTTCGAGCATCTCTGGCGTATCTTCAAACAACGTGAGTACACCGCGACCGTCACTTTTGGCAACGCACCGATCCAAAATGAGGACCGCAAACTGCTCGCCGCTGAACTGCACGACCGTGTCGAAGAGATGTTCGTTCCCGTGTTGTAATAACGCGGCTTTCGGCTTAAACTTTTTGTAATTCCCTCCGTATTGACACGACTTTTCTTACAGGAGCAAACTATGCCTAACCACCTCTTCCGTTCAATGACCGTATTCGTCATTCTTATGTCGATGTATTCATCGACCCTTGCGCAAAGCACCGGTTTTGATACCAGCCGGATGAACCGAAGCGTCAATGCCTGTCAGGATTTTTTCGAATATGCCAATGGCAGCTGGCTCAAAAGTACTCAGATACCTTCGACAGAATCGCGTTGGGGAACCTTCAACATCCTCGGCGATTCGAACAACGCACTGCTCAAAGACATACTCGATAAAGCAGTCACAGCAAAGGCAGCGAAAGGCAGTGATCAACAGATGATCGGTGACTATTACGCCTCGTGCATGGACGAAGCTTCGATAGAAAAAGCCGGACTCAAGCCGATCAAACCCTATATGAATGAGATCGATTCGCTTAGTTCGTCTGCCGACATCGTCAAGCTGATCGCCAAGATGCACAACGCTCCGCTGCCTGCCCTTTTCGGCTTTGGTGCCGGACCCGATCTGAAAGATTCGAACTCTGTCATGATCAACGCCGGCCAAGGCGGCCTGACAATGCCCGGCAAAGAGTATTACACCAAGGACGATGCCAAATCGGTCGAGACGCGTGCGAAATTTGTCGAATATATGACAAATATGTTCAAGCTGCTCGGCGACACGCCCGAGGCTGCTGCCGCACACGCGGCCAAGGTCCTTGAGATCCAGACTCGTCTTGCCAACGCATCGCTTGCTCAGACCGAGATGCGAAATCCAGACACTCGCTACAACAAGATCACGATGACTGCCGCTCAGGAACTGACACCAAACCTCTCATGGACGACCTATATGGCCGAACGAGGCGTTACGCCCGAGTCTATGATCAACCTCGCCCAGCCGAACTTCTTTAAGGAAATCAACACGATGCTCACTGCCGTTCCGGTCGAAGATTGGAAGATTTACTTCCGCTGGATGGCGATCAATTCGACCGCACCCGCATTGCCAAAGGCCTTTGCGGACGAGAACTTTAACTTCTTCGGCAAATACCTCAGCGGCCAAAAGGAACGCCAGCCGCGTTGGAAAACCTGTACTCAGGCCGTTGACGGTGCTCTCGGCGAAGCTCTCGGTATGGAATACGCGAAGATCGCATTCAAGCCTGAATCAAAGGCCCGTATGAACTCGATGATCGACAACCTGATGGTCTCGATGAAGGAACGCATTGACGCCCTCAAATGGATGAGTGCTGAGACCAAGAAACAGGCACATGCCAAGCTGTCGACATTCAAACGAAAGATCGGCTATCCCGACGTACTTCGCGGTTATGCGGGCCTCAAGATCGACCGTAAGTCATACGCCGGCAACATCTTGCGTTCGAATCAATTCCAGATCGCACGCAATTTCAAAGATCTCGGTAAACCTCGTGACAAGACACGTATGGGAATGACGCCGCCGACGGTCAACGCTTCGTACAACAGCGTCAACAACGATATCACTTTTCCGGCCGGCATTCTGCAGCCGCCATTTTTTAATTTCAACGCGGACGACGCGATCAATTACGGTGCGATCGGAGGCGTCATCGGCCACGAGATCACTCACGGTTTTGACGATTCGGGCAGCCGTTTCGACGCCGACGGTAATCTCAAGATGTGGTGGACCGCAGAGGACCGCAAACAGTTTGAGGAACGTGCCGAATGTGTAGTCAAGCAGTTCAACGAGTACGAAGTGCAGCCAAAGCTCTTCATCAACGGCAAACTGACGCTTGGCGAGAACATCGGAGATTTTGCCGGTCTGACCGTTTCGTACTACGCGTTCAAGAAATCGCTCGAGGGCAAACCGCGTCCGGCGGATATCGACGGCTTTACACCGGAACAGCGTTTCTTCCTCGGGTGGGCCCAAGTCTGGGCGGGCAAATACACGCCCGACGCCGAACGCCTGCAGGTCGCGACCAACAGCCACTCGCTGCCCCGCTGGCGCGTAAACGGCCCGATGTCCAACATGCCCGAATTCGCCGAAGCCTTCGCCTGCAAAGCCCCGGCCAAGATGATCCGCGAAAAGGTGTGCGAGATCTGGTAAAACCAGATTTGTTCTGACCTCAGCAATGGCTGTCGAAGTAATTCGGCAGCCATTACTTTTGCCAAAATACGCCTTTTTTCAGAATGTCCCTGATTGCTGTATTACACTCTGTTACAATGTGTTACAGGCTTTTCCCGTTAAACGCCTGCGAGAATTGGGTTTAGCCGGCAAGTTCCGAATTTGAACTGTCCCGAGTGTCCCGCATGTCCAACGTGTACATCCTGTCCCGACTGTCCAGAGTGTCCAGCGGCGCGAGCCCAAAAGACCGCATAGTTTAATTTTCAAAGAACAGAAGAGATCTGATCTCTCTAATTCAAGCATAGCACTGAGCAGTGTACTTTGTACATAATCTTATATATGCAACACGTCTGCGGTAGAAAGGGCCGCGAGCGTGATGCTTGCGGCCTTTTTACTTGCTTGAGATCTCGCTTCAAGAACACACTCCCTACCGGTCGTGTTTCTGCCTCAGCTCCGATTAGAGCTCGTCGTCGGGAAGCTCAATTTTCATGGCTTCGTCGATGTCGAAGATCTCGTCGTTTTCGAGTTCCTCGTTCTCGTCTACATCCATATCGATGTCATCGTCAAAGCCGTCGGCTTCGATTCCGGGAACGTCCATTGGGATCGGCAGTTCGAGGCCGCCGCGGATGTCGGTCAGCTCGTCAAACTCGTCCTCCTGCTTACGGTTCTCGGTCGGGTCGTAGGCGACCTTGACGTTGCGGTAGTATTTCATACCTGTACCGGCCGGAATGAGTCGTCCCATGATGACGTTCTCCTTGAGCCCGCGAAGGTAATCGATACGGCCCGAGATCGCAGCTTCGGTAAGCACTCGAGTCGTTTCCTGGAAGCTGGCCGCCGAGATGAACGAATCGGTCGAAAGCGACGCCTTCGTGATACCGAGCAAGAGCGGTTCGCCGACTGATGTCTGGCCGCCTTCGTCCGCGACACGGCGGTTCTCGTCTTCGTAACGGAAACGATCGACCTGTTCCTCGAGCAGGAATTCGGTATCGCCGACCTCTTTGATCTTGACCCAGCGGAGCATCTGTCGAACGATGACCTCAATGTGTTTATCATTGATGTTAACGCCCTGCAGACGATAGACTTCCTGGATCTCGTTCACGACATAATTCTGCAACGCACCCGTTCCGAGAACACGCAAAATATCGTGCGGATTGAGCGGGCCGTCCATGAGCGGTTCACCGGCACGGACATGATCGCCCTCTTGCACGTTGATGTGTGTACCACGCGGGATGTCGTATTCGCGTTCGCTGCCGTCGTCGCCGGTAACGATCAGTTTACGTTTACCCTTTGAGATCGGGCCGAATGCGATAACACCGTTGATCTCCGACATGACCGCCGTTTCGCCCGGACGGCGAGCTTCGAAAAGCTCGACGACACGCGGCAGACCGCCGACGATGTCTTTGGTCTTGGTCGTTTCACGCGGGATCTTGGCGATAATATCACCGGCCATCACCTCGTCGCCGTCTTCGACGTGAAGGTTGGCACTGATCGGAAGCTGATAGGTCTTGAGCACCTTGTTGCCGTTGCGGATCTCGAGACGCGGCTGATTTTTCTCATCCGAGTCTTTCACCACGAGGCGTTTCTGGCCGGTGACCTTATCGATCTCTTCTTCGACCGTCTTACCTTCCTTAAGATCCTGATACTTGATCGTACCGGAAACCTCCGAAAGAATAGCGAACGTAAACGGATCCCATGTGACGATAACGTCGTCTTCCTTGACCTTTTGTCCGTCCTTGACGTGGATCTGGGCACCGTAAACGATAGTATAACGAGCGACTTCGCGGTCACGTTCGTCCATCAGAGCGATCTCTGCCTGACGGCGAAGCGAAACCGATTCACCGGCACGGTTCTTAATGACCTTGGTCTCGCCGAGGTATTTGACCGTTCCGTCCATCGCAGCGACGTGCTTGGTCTCCTGTTCGAGACGGGCAGTACCACCGACGTGGAACGTTCTCATCGTGAGCTGCGTTCCCGGTTCACCGATCGATTGAGCAGCGATAACGCCGACTGCCTCACCGATCTCGACCGTGTTGCCGGTCGCGAGGTTGCGGCCGTAACATTTAACGCAGATACCCCGACGCGACTCGCAGGTCAGAGCCGAGCGAATGCGGACTTTCTGCAAGCCCGAAAGCTGAACCAGTGAACCCAGATCTTCGTCGATCTCGGTATTTGCCTCGACGATCACGTTACCTTCGATCGGATCGATGATGTCGTCGAGCGATGTGCAGCCGACGATGCGGTCACGCAACGATTCGACCTCTTCGCCGTTGCGGATGATCGCCTCGGCAAAGACACCGCGGAGCGTTCCGCAATCCTGTTCGGAAACGATCACGTCCTGAGCGACGTCGACCAGACGGCGTGTCAGGTAACCTGAGTCGGCCGTTTTGAGTGCCGTATCGGCGAGACCCTTACGGGCACCGTGCGTCGAGATGAAGTACTGCAAAACGTCCAACCCTTCGCGGAAGTTAGCGAGAATAGGATTCTCGATGATCTCTCCCGAAGGTTTCGCCATCAGGCCGCGCATACCGGCGAGCTGACGGATCTGAGCTTCCGAACCACGAGCACCTGAGTCGGCCATGACGAGGATCGGATTGAGTTCTTTACGTTCGTTCTCGCGATCATGCATCGCCTTGAACATTTCTTTCGCGACGCGGTCGGTCACGTCAGACCAGATCTTCGTCACTTTATTGGTACGCTCCATGTCGGTCATGGTGGCGTCTTCGTACTGTTTGCGAAGTTTGTCGACCTCTTTCAGAGCCTCGCCGATGATCGCCTTCTTATTGAGCGGCGTCACCATGTCGTCGATGCCGATCGAAACCCCGGCCTTCGTCGCGTACAGGAAGCCCATCGCTTTAAGATCATCGAGCAAAGCGACCGTTTGCGAGTGGCCAAGTTTGAGATGGCAAAACGTTACCAGGCTCTGGAGTCCTTTCTTCTTGAGAACGCCATTGATATAAGGCAAACCGTCGCGGGTCAGGCGTTCGTTGAGGATCGCACGTCCGGCGGTGGTTTCCATGATAATGTCCACGTTTTCGCGAACGTTCGCACGCATCACGTCCTGATTCGAATGCTCTGCCGAGAGATCGATCAGATCACCGCGCCAACGCAGGCGAATTTTTGTTTGCGTTTCGATGACACCCGCGTCGAGAGCGAGCAGCGTGTCCTCGATCGAGTTGAACGCCTTGTTATCGCCACGCATTTCGTCGCGGGCGAGCGTAAGGTAATAGCAACCCAAAACGATATCCTGCGAAGGAACCGTGATCGGCTGACCCGATGCAGGCGAGAGCAAGTTGTTCGATGCGAGCATCAAAACGCTGGCTTCGATCTGTGCCTCAGGCGACAGCGGAATGTGAACGGCCATCTGGTCACCGTCGAAGTCAGCGTTAAATGCTGTACAGACGAGCGGGTGAATTTTGATAGCTTTACCTTCGACCAAAACCGGTTCAAAAGCCTGAATACCAAGACGATGAAGCGTAGGAGCACGGTTCAAGAGGACCGGATGCTCGCGAATGACCTCTTCGAGGATATCCCAAACGATCGGTTCCTGACGTTCGACCATTTCGCGTGCCTGCTTGATGGTCGCAGCGTGCTGGTCCTTCTCGAGCTTGTTGTAGATAAACGGCTTGAAAAGCTCAAGAGCCATTTTCTTCGGCAAACCGCACTGGTGAAGTTTTAGTTCGGGACCGACCACGATCACCGAACGTCCCGAGTAATCGACACGTTTTCCGAGCAGATTCTGACGGAAACGGCCCTGTTTACCTTTGAGTGTTCCCGACAGCGATTTGAGCGGGCGATTGTTCGCACCACGCAGCACGCGGCCGCGGCGTCCGTTGTCGAACAACGCATCGACAGCTTCCTGGAGCATACGTTTTTCGTTACGAACGATGACCTCAGGAGCACGAAGCTCGATCAGTTTCTTGAGACGGTTATTACGGTTGATAACGCGGCGATAAAGATCGTTAAGATCCGAAGTCGCGAAACGTCCGCCATCGAGGGGCACCAATGGGCGAAGCTCGGGCGGAATGACCGGAATAACGTCGAGGATCATCCAGTCAGGATGATTTCCCGAACGCAAAAATGAGTTCGAAACCTTTAGACGCTTGGAATACTTGAGCTTTTTCTGCTGCGACGTTTCGACCTTCATCTTGGCACGAAGCTCTTCGACAAGCTCGGCGATATCGATGGTCTGGAGCAGGTCCTTGATCGCCTCGGCACCCATTTTGGCGACGAACTGATTTGGATAGTCACGCGTCAATTCGCGAAAACGCTCGTCATTGAGCAATTCCTTCGGTTTCAGATCAGGCACATCACCTTCGTCAACAACGATGTACGTCTCGAAATAAAG